>NZ_JBMMUF010000006.1:0-262383 GCF_049257235.1 Pseudoalteromonas maris | reverse complement strand
CAACACTTAATTTTGAGAAAGTTTAAAGTTTCTTAAAACTCAGTTTTACTTGACTCAACCAACTCGTCGTATCGCTTGTTTGTAAGCAGTCCGCCGTGTCGGTGGATGCGCATTATAGGGAGATTCGATTTCGACGCAACCCCTTTTTTAAAGAAAATTGCTAAAAATGGATCGTTCGCGCAAAAAGCGGCCGATAGATACACTTTTACTACGTTTTTAACGTCTTTATTACCTTGTTGGCGCTATGTTTATATAAGAGCCGAGTGTTTTTTGTCCAGCCATTGTTTTATTGCGAATTGCTCAGTAGCTCGCTAGAGTGAGGTCAATTCCATATAGAGGTGCTAAAACAGTAGGAACCCACTATGAGTATCGAAAGTTATAAAGGTAAATCTCCAGTCATCCACCCTAGCGCTTATGTGCACGACTCAGCAGTTATTGTTGGTGATGTAGAAATCGCAGAAGATGCGAGTATCTGGCCTCTTGTCGCCGCACGCGGTGATGTTAACTTTATGCGCATTGGCAAGCGCTCAAATATTCAAGATGGAACGGTGCTGCATTTAACTCGCTCAAGTACGGCAAACCCTAGTGGTTACCCTCTTATTATTGGCGAAGATGTCACCGTGGGTCACAAGGCAATGTTACATGGTTGTACTCTTGGTAATCGCATCTTGGTTGGAATGGGGGCGATTGTGATGGACAATGTGGTTGTTGAGGATGATGTGATCATTGGCGGCGGTGCGCTAGTGCCACCCAACAAAACTTTGGAGTCTGGTTATCTATATGTAGGCAGCCCTGTAAAAAAAGCACGGCCACTAACAGAGAGTGAACGCGCTTTCTTAAAGGTATCGGCAGACAATTATGTGCGCCTTAAAGATGAGTATATAACTGAAGTTAAGCCAGTGACTTCACTTTAACAATTCCATCTTCCCCATATTCTTCATCTTCAATAAGAGATTCTGCAATCTCTTCATAGTCGAAGCGGTGCTGCGCAAAGTGCGCTAACGCATCGCTTCGCTCGTTAATCCCAAGTTCGATAACGCAAGGCAAAAGCAAGCCGCTCACCATGGCATAAAAAGTCATTACACCGTTGTCATATTCTACTCTGTCTACAAATTGGATTGCTTGGTTCATTATAACTGCCCTTCTTTTAGCGCTGCTATTATAGGCTCAACTGATGGCATTTGCCCACGCCAAAGTTGATATGCATGTGCGGCTTGGCCCACCAGCATACCAATACCGTCAGCCGTATCAATGCTCGGATTGATTGAGCGAGCCCATTGATTAAAGGATGTTGGCACATCGCTGTAGTACATATCATATGCGAGCTGCACTCCTTCTAAGTAGCTGCCATCAATCCCCGGAAGATCATGACTAACGCTGGAAGATGTTGAATTAATGATGATATCCCAACTTCTAACGTTTTTATTGCCTAAACCTTCATAACTGACATTTTTGAAGTGTTCCACTTTATGCGCAATTTGCTCAGCCTTTGATACCGTCCTATTAACAATATGCAGTTGAGCAACCCCAGACTCCAACAGTGGTAATACGGCTCCTTTTGCAGCACCGCCAGCACCAATTAGTAACACTCGTGTATTTTCTAATGGGCCATAGACCCTCTGTAAATCACTGACTAACCCTATACCGTCAGTATTATCGCCTACCAGCTCATTATCTGGTGTTGCAATAAGCGTGTTAACTGCTCCGGCAAGCCGCGCTCGCTCTGATAAAGTATCTGCCAAGGTAAAGGCTTGCTCCTTAAATGGCAAAGTCACATTAGCTCCACGCCCTCCTTGTTCAAAAAATGTCTTGGCACAGTCAACAAAGCCCTCGAGCGGTGCTAAAATGCGCTCGTATTCAATCTCCTCCCCGAGCTGCTTGGCAAAAGCATGGTGAATCAAGGGGGATTTAGAATGCGCAATCGGGTTACCAAACACCGCGTATTTATCCATTGTTTTTCCTTTAATGCAGGCGTGCTATGAAGCAGTTACTAAAACGCATCTTGAACAAAGATGCAAAAAAATCTCAACCCACGACAACTGAGCACCCAAGTGTCGAACGCACTCCATATGAATTAATGGGTGGCGAGCAAGGGGCAAAGGCGTTGGCAAATAGATTCTATGACATTATGGCCAGCGATGAGTACGCCAAACCTTTATATGATATGCACCCTCAGCCACTCGATAGAATTAGAGAGGTGTTCTTTGAGTTTTTATCCGGCTGGTTGGGAGGGCCTGATCTGTTTGTAGAAAAGTATGGTCACCCGATGTTACGCAAACGCCATATGCCGTTCGCCGTGACACCTGCGTTGCGTGATCAATGGATGTACTGCATGAATAAGGCCTTAGATATAGAGATCGATAACCCGGTACTACGCGAGGGTTTACGACAATCACTGTCGCAACTAGCAACACACATGATAAATACAGACGATTAAAAAAACGCGGCATTGAAGCCGCGTTTAATTTGTTTCTACTGAGTCTGTTATAACCACTGTTGGGGTTTTAAGTATTCACTGTAAAGCTCAGCCTCTGGTGAATTAGGCTCAGGCTTGAAGTCATATTCCCATCTGGCCAATGGCGGCATCGACATCAATATTGATTCAGTGCGACCACCCGTTTGCAAACCAAACAAGGTTCCTCTATCCCAGACCAGATTAAACTCAACATATCGACCACGGCGATATAATTGGAATTGGCGCTGTGAGTCACCATATGGAGTGTCCTTGCGTTTAGCGATAATCGGCAAATAGGCATCAAGATAACCATCGCCAACCGCTTGCATAAACTCAAAACTGCGCTCAAAGCCCCATTCATTGAGATCATCAAAGAACAAACCACCCACACCGCGTGTTTCATCACGATGTTTTAGGTAGAAGTATTCATCACACCATTTTTTGTACTTTGGATAAACATCATCACCAAACGGTGCACATAAGTCATGCGCTACTCGATGCCAATGCTGAACATCTTCACGCTGAGGATAAAATGGTGTTAAGTCAAAACCACCGCCGAACCACCAAATTGGCTCTTCACCTTCTTTTTCAGCGATAAAGAATCGTACGTTCGCATGGCTTGTTGGAATATGCGGGTTTTTTGGGTGAATGACTAATGACACGCCGCACGCATGGAAACTGCGCCCTGCAAGCTCAGGTCGATGAGCAGTGGCGGAAGCTGGCATCGATGCACCAAATACATGAGAGTAATTTACTCCACCTTGCTCAATAACATTGCCATCACGAATGACACGGGTTCGCCCCCCACCACCTTCTGCACGTTGCCATGCGTCTTCAACAAACTTGGCACCGCCATCTGCGAGCTCTAGTTCAGCACAAATTTTATCTTGTAGTGCCATTAAGTAAGCTTTGACTTGAGTCAGTAACTCAGAATGCATCGTTATCCTCTTAGAACCTGTGAGGTCATCGCGTCTTTTATTATGCTGGGCGCAGTAGCTCCACCCAGTGGCTCATCTAGATAAAATCCCACCTTATCTCCAAAGGTTTCCCGCCCTTGCGCCACAGTCGTAACTGGTGCTTGGCCACTCACATTGGCGCTAGTTGAAACAATGGGACCACCGAATTCTTGGCACAAACGTTTTACTGTCGGGTGGGCGCTCACACGAACGGCAATAGAATCGAATGCCCCCGTTAACCATTTCGGAGCGCTTGTAGATGCCGGCATTACCCATGTGATAGCACCAGGCCACTGTGAAAAGATATCCGTTCGTTTATCCATTGGAATTTTACTGTCAGCAACATAAGGCAGCAATTGCCCGTAGTTGTCAGCGATTAAGATCAAGCCTTTTTCTACAGGTCGTTGTTTCATTGCCAATAATGCCTGCACAGCTTGTTCATTCATAGGATCACAACCTAGGCCATATACGGCTTCTGTGGGATACAATATGACTTCACCTTGCTGCAGGCTGCTCAAGGCTGTCTTGGGTTGTTCAGCGTCACTCACTATGAGTTCTCCAAATTGTCGGGCTGTTTATGCCCACACGACTTTTGCGGGCATTGTAACATAGCTCCCTCGGCAAAGTTGCGCCTCATCATCACTGGCCAATTACATTTTTCACATGCCACAGGCACCGGAGGGTAATTGAGACTGTACTTGCATTTAGGGTATGCATCGCAAGAATAAAACGCTTTTCCAGTTTTGTTACTTCGTTGAACCAACTCCCCTTTTTTGCACTTCGGGCACGTTGGAAGTGACTCTTGTGGCTCGTCATCCTCATGCCCAGAGGCAATATAATGGCATTGAGGGAAATTCGTACAGCCAATGAACATACCAAAACGACCATTTTTGACTGCTAGGGGGGACTGACACTGGGGGCACGGATTATCATCAAGGACTTTGATTGTGCTTGTATCATGCTGATGCAGGGGGCGGATGAAGTGACATGCAGGATAACTGGCACACCCCAAAAAAGCGCCCGACTTGGAGTGGCGCATCACTAACTCACTACCGCAATCAGGGCAAACGTCATACTCTTTTTCTAAGGCATGCTTGTTAGCGTTAAATAAAGAATGATCTATTTTACTCATGCACACACTCCCTATTGGGGTACCTACTGGTTAATGTGCGCTCAATATACTGACAGCGCAGCGAAGATCAAGCTTAATGCAGTGTTGGATTAGGATCATCAAATATAAGGTCTTCCATTTGCGCATAAGCATGCTCTTGCCCTGGCACGCTCAACAGCACCATGAGTACGACCCACTTCAGATCCTCTAACGCGATACGCGCGTGATCAAGTGCCATCGCCCTATCAATAACCATTTCTCTTGTTGTGCTGGTGATAACACCCACTTGCTCCAAGAAAAGTAAAAAGCCTTGGCATTGAGTATCTAGTTTTACACTCTCTTCGCTGGTATAAATGCGACACGCCGCACTAGGCGCGTTGTGGAGGTATGGACATTCATCGCTATATTGCAGCTGCGCCAGCTGTTCGAGCCAATCTAACGCCTTGTATATTTCTGGGGTGTTGAACCCTGCTTTAATGAGTTCATCAGTGAGTGCATTTTCTTCTACGAAGATTTCACTTTCGCTATGAATGTAGTTTTCAAATAAATACATCAGGATATCAAACATTTTAGCCGCCCCCTATTCTCGTATACCCGCCCGAAGTACTCACAATGTGGCCTTCGATTTCTAAGTCTATTAATAGCGTTACTAACTGCGCGATTGGCAACCCAGAGCGGCTGGCTATCTCATCAATAGTCGTCGTCTCATAACCAATATGGCCAAGTAATGTATTGTTATCCTCTTTTTTCTCTTCCTCATTATTAATATATAGACCCTTTTGCAATGAACAACCTAATTCATTAAGAACATCCGTACTATTTTCTATTAATGCAGCGCCTTGCTTAATCAGGGCATGACACCCTTTGGAATAGGGGTTATTTACGGCTCCGGGCATGGCCATCACTTCACGGTTGTAGTCCATCGCCAGCTCAGCTGTGATTAACGACCCACTTTTTTGCTCAGCTTCGATAACCACAGTGGCTAAGCTCAATCCTGCGATAATGCGATTCCTACGTGGAAAGTGTTGCGCTTTAGCTACCGTGCCCGGCAAGAACTCACTTACTAGTAAACCTTGTTCAGCAATTTGCGACCACACCGCTTGATTGCGCCTTGGGTAGCAAACATCAACTCCTGTACCGAGTACCGCAATCGTGGAACCATAATGATTGAGGGCCCCCACGTGAGCCTGAGTATCGATACCCATTGCCAAACCAGAGGTAATAACCATACCAGCACGACTTAGATCTGCTGCCAAATTGAAGGCATGGCGCATCCCCGCGGCACTTGCTCCTCTGCTCCCTACAATGGCGATTTGCTGTTGCTCGAGTAGGGCGACATCCCCATGACAAAATAGTAGTGGTGGCGGATCGGGCAACTCAAACAGTAAGGTAGGATAAAATGGACTGGCCATGCTAATGACCGAAATACTCTGCTGCCGATACTCTGCTAATTGAGTTGTTAGACTGTCCAAATTAATTGCTGCTAGCTTATTGATAAGTGCAGGATTTAACCCCTGCTCTAACAGAGCCTCTGGTTCACACACCAATTGTATGAATGAAAACTGCTTAAGAAGCGCATTTAATGACTTTGCACCAAGCCCATGCACTCTGGATAAGCCAAATAAACAGGCGTCGGCATAAAGTAAATCGGCCTCACAAGAGGCCGACTGGATTGGATAACTCTGCGCCATGCTCCCTCCTTGAGCACAACCCAAAATCTTTAGGTGATAAGCGCCTTATTCAACGCTTACAACATCGCCCACACGGATGGGTCGCATTGTTTTTGTGATAATGGCATAGCTAACACGTTCTTCAGCTTTAAGTACCATTAGCTCGCCTACTTTTTCCTTAGGCATTGTCCATGTTCTATCATCAGAGTGGTTCTTATCATCAGAGCTAAATGCCCCCTCTACGTTAGACATGAACTTCTCATAAGTACTTGAGTCTTCTTTATACTTTGGACCTTCTCGACCATCAATTACAGTTGGTGACTGACGACGAATATCAAACATATGGCCCGCTTTCACTTCGTCAACAAAGCCTCGGTTCAATACCACGATGTCCATTTGACTGAACTCTCGAAGTTCGTTCGAAGAAGCGATGATTTCGCCATCGATATTTACATCCGGGCGACTCATGATGAATGTAGCAGGTAAGTTTTGCCCTTGGTTAACAGGCAACAGGAAATCCCCAGCGTTAATTTCGCGTTTAACACCATCAACAAAGATGGAAGCTGGAACGCCTTCCTCTACATTACCACTGCGAAACGCTTTTGCTGTTGCCACCAGCTTCACCTCATAACCAAGCAACTCTTCAGTTTGCGGGTCTGTATATGGGCGATTTTTATGGTAGATAGCATAGCTGCGGTTACGCTCAAGGTCGCCCTTAACGTAAAGAATGTGGCCCTGTGTAGAGCGTTTCACATTTTCGTTTGCACCTAACACATAAGGGGCAGCGTTGATTTCGTCTTCGCTAAGCGCTTGTTCATACGTTAAGAATGGACGCAGAAGCTCAAGCGATATCGTCGGAACTGCATCTCGTTTAAGCGTTTTACGGCCATGCGGAGACAGTTTTTGGTAGTTATCAGGTCGCTCACTCACCAGACGCGGGTTACCCTGAGCGTCATAGACGAGATAAAGCGTGTCACCAGGATAGATAAGGTGTGGATTGTCTACCTGCGGGTTCATTTGCCAAAGCTCTGGCCACAGCCAAGGCTTATCCAAATAAATAGCAGAGATATCCCACAACGTATCTCCCTTTTTAACTACGTATTGTTCCGGAGCGTCTTCTTTGACGGCTAAAACATCTGCTAAAGATGGAAAAGCGACCGTAAGAGCAAATACGGCAGCTGATAGCTGTTTAATCATTGTAATGAGCTTCCTAAAGCTTGTTTTATTATAATTATTACCTAATAACCTGTTAAAGGTGCACACGAATGGCTAAAATAAAAACATAACACAATACCAGATATATAGCACAATTTTTAATAAGGCAATTATGGCACTTTTAGAAGTACTTAGGTTCCCAGATGAACGTTTACGCACTGTTGCAAAGCCAGTTGAGCATGTTGACGACAGCGTTCGCAAAATTACTCAAGACATGTTAGAAACCATGTATGACGAAAATGGTATCGGTCTAGCGGCAACGCAAGTCGATATCCATCAACGCATAGTGGTGATAGATGTATCTGAGGAACGCGACGAACCAATCATCTTGATCAATCCTGAAATTACTCACAAAGATGGCTCAACGGTTAGCGAAGAAGGCTGCTTGTCTGTACCTCATTCGTATGCCAAGGTAGACCGCGCTGAAACAGTGACAGTGAAAGCCTTGAACGAAAAAGGTGAAGAATTTTCTTTAGACGCAGACGGCTTACTAGCAATTTGTATTCAGCACGAGCTTGATCACCTCATGGGCAAGCTATTCATCGATTACCTATCGCCATTAAAGCGCCAACGTATTCGTAAAAAGCTTGAGAAAGAAGCTCGCTTAGCAGCTAAAGCTTAAAGGGACTGATAGTGACTCATCCATTACGCATTGTATTTGCCGGTACTCCGGATTTTGCTGCGCGCCACTTGCAGGCTCTCATCGACTCTGAACATGAGATTGTTGGGGTATACAGCCAACCAGACCGCCCTGCTGGGCGAGGTAAAAAGCTCAAGGCTAGTGAAGTAAAAGAGCTTGCATTAGCCCATGACTTACCAGTTTTTCAGCCACAGACACTGAAAAGTGATGAAGCTCAGCAAACACTGGCTGAACTTAATGCTGACATCATGGTTGTGGTGGCATATGGCCTGTTATTACCCAAGAGCATTCTCGACACCCCGAAACTAGGCTGCATCAACGTACACGGCTCTATCTTGCCACGTTGGCGCGGTGCTGCGCCGATACAGCGCGCAATTTGGGCCGGTGATGATGAGACGGGTGTGACTATCATGCAAATGGATGAAGGTTTAGACACCGGCGACATGCTATCAATCAGCCGCTGCTCTATAAACTCGGACGAAACATCAACATCACTATACGCAAAACTGGCTGAGCTAGGCCCTAAATCGTTGGTAGAGACGCTCGCAAACATAGAGTCAATCACGCCACAAAAACAAGATGACAACCTTGCTAACTATGCGAAAAAACTATCTAAGCAAGAAGCACTATTGGATTGGCAACTAGATGCCGAGCAGCTTGAGCGTAACGTACGAGCGTTTAACCCTTGGCCCGTCAGCTACACTGAAATGGCTGGTAATACGGTTAAAGTGTGGCAAGCCCATGTAGAACAGCAAACCGGCATACCGGGTACTATTTTAAGCGCAGACAAATCGGGCATTGTGGTTGCGTGTGCCAAGGGTGCCTTGTGTATCACCCAGCTTCAGCCTCAGGGCAAAAAACCGATGTCAGCACAAGATTTCCTTAACGGCCGAGCTCAGTGGGTTGAAATTGGCTCTTCACTCGCTACTCAACCGGACAAAGACAATGAGTAATGTGCGCGCCCAAGCGGCGCACACGTTGTTTCACGTGGTAGATAAAGGCGTGTCGTTATCAACAGCTCTACCTCGATACAACCGTGATTTAAACCCTCAAGACAAAGCGCTAATGCAGCAAATGTGCTTCGGTGTACTGCGTTATTTACCGAGCCTAGAATTCTATTGCCAACAGCTTTTAGAACAGCCACTCAAGGGTAAAAATCGTGTTTTTCAGTTCCTTTTGTATGTTGGCTTGTATCAGCTCCAACACATGCGCGTACCCGAACATGCCGCAGTAGCAGAGACTGTAAACGCATTGAAATCAATGCGTGCACCAGGGCTCAAAGGGTTGGTTAATGCTGTTTTGCGCAACTTCCAACGCCATCAGTCAGTGCTTGAAGAGCAAGCCATGCAAATTGATGCCTGCAAATTTAATCACCCCGGCTGGCTTATCAAAAAGCTCAAGCGCGATTATCCAGATGTATGGGAAACGATTATTGATAATAATCAACAACAAGCCCCCATGTGGTTGCGAGCCAATAATCGCATAAACAGCCGAGAGCAGTACGCTGCGAAACTAACAGCCAAAGGCATTGATTTTTCATTGGACGATGGATGCGTTGATGCGATTCGCCTGACCAAAGCCATGGATGTATATGCGTTACCAGAATTTGAACGAGGCGCGTGTTCAGTTCAAGATGCCGCTGCCCAACAGGCAGCCAGATTGCTCGAACCACAAGATGGCGAGTACATTCTTGACGCTTGCGCCGCGCCTGGCGGTAAGACATGCCATATTTTAGAGTTAGCGGATGCTCGCGTTGTTGCACTTGATGCCGATGCGCAGCGTTTAGAGCGTGTTGAAGAAAATCTTGAGCGCATGAACTTACGCGCACAACTTAAATGTGCAAACGCTGAAGATGTAAATGACTGGCATGATGGCGAACAGTTTGACCGTGTATTACTTGATGTTCCTTGCTCAGCGACGGGTGTTATTCGCCGTCATCCTGATATAAAGTGGTTACGTCGAGGCACGGATATCGACGAGCTTGCGAAGCTACAAGCACAAATTTTAGATGCGATTTGGCCTTTGCTTAAACCCGGCGGCGTGATGTTATATGCCACCTGTTCTGTGCTAAGTGAAGAGAACCAACAGCAAATGAAAAGCTTTCTCGCCAAGTACGACGATGCGAAACATGTGCCACTAAATGAACATGATACTGTAGATAATCCTGGGTGGCAGATGTTGCCGGGGAACACTGACGGCTTTTACTACGCAAAAATAATAAAACAGTGATATTGCCATGAAAATTATCATCTTAGGCGCGGGCCAAGTAGGTGGAACATTAGCTGAAAACCTAGTTGGTGAGCAAAATGAGATCACCGTAGTCGACATCGATGGTGATCGCTTGCGCGAACTACAAGATAAGTACGACTTACAAGGGGTAAACGGACACAGTGCTCACCCCGATGTGCTGCGCAAAGCTGGCGCTGAAGATGCAGATATGATCATCGCTGTAACTAGCTCAGATGAAGTGAATATGGTCGCATGTCAGGTGGCTTACAGTATTTTTAATACGCCCACTAAAATTGCGCGTATTCGCTCTGAGCAATACTTAAGATATCGCCAACAACTCTTCCACAATGATGACTTGCCCGTTGATCACTACATCGCTCCTGAAGCCTTGGTAACCAAATATATTCGTCGTCTAATTGATTACCCTGGCGCGCTTCAAGTTTTACAATTTGCAGACGGGAAGTTATCGCTCGTTGCAGTAAAAGCTTACTACGGTGGTCTACTTGTTGGTTATGCGCTCTCTGCTCTCAAGGAACATATTCCTAACGTAGAAACCCGTGTTGCCGCCATTTATCGCCAAGGCAAAGCGATTAAGCCGCTGGGCACAACCGTCATAGAGGCGGACGATGAAGTGTTCTTCATTGCTGCTACCAAGCATATTCGTGCCGTTATGAGTGAGCTACAAAAGCTAGAGCGCTCATACAAGAAAATCATGATTGCAGGTGGTGGTAATATCGGCGCAGGTCTCGCTCGTTCTCTGGAGAAGAACCACAGTGTGAAGCTCCTCGAGCGCAACCCTAGCCGTGCAGAGCAACTGTCGGAAATGCTTGATGATACCGTAGTATTCTGTGGTGATGCGTCAGACCAAGAGTTACTCTCTGAAGAGCACATAGAACAAGTTGATGTATTTATCGCCGTTACCAATGACGATGAAGCGAACATCATGTCGGCGATGCTTGCAAAACGCATGGGCGCTCAAAAAACCATGGTATTAATCCAGCGCGGTGCCTATGTTGATTTGGTGCAAGGTGGTGAGATTGATATCGCCATATCGCCCCAACAGGCGACTATTTCTGCACTGCTGACCCATGTTCGTCGCGGCGATATCGTCAATGTGTACTCATTGCGAAAAGGTGCAGCGGAAGCCATTGAAGCGGTTGCTCATGGTGATGAAAACACCTCTAAAGTAGTCGGTCGCGCCATTGCTGACATCAAGCTACCGCCGGGAGCGACAATTGGAGCTATTGTACGTAACGAAGATGTGCTGATTGCTCATGATGACACGGTTATCCAAAGTGGAGACCACGTAATCATGTTCTTAATTGATAAGAAACACATTCACGTTGTCGAGAAGCTGTTCCAAGTAAGCGCAATGTTCTTATAATTAGGTGCTCTCGCGTTCGACACTCTAAGAGTGACCTGTATGGCGCTTGAAGTAAGTGCTTGTGATAAAAAGTCATCCTGACGTTTGGGCCCGGCTCGGGCATCCACGCCCTCGCGTTCGACACTCTAAGAGTGACGTTAAGTCACTCTTAGCCGCTAAAGCGACCGTGTCTCACCCACGCCAAAATGTTGGTGTGAACAGCACTAACAAAGTGAATATCTCCAAACGACCAAACACCATAGCCAAAGTCAAAATCCACTTTGCAGTATCGCTAATGTCACCATAGTGCGCTGCCACTTCGCCCAATCCTGGGCCCAAGTTGTTCAAGCACGCGGCTGTTGCAGAGAACGCTGTAATGTTATCTAGGCCTGTGCCCATCAAACTGATCATGATAATCACAAACACTAATGCATAGGCAGAGAAGAATCCCCACACAGCTTCTACCACTTTATCTGGTAGCGCTTTTCTGCCCAGCTTAATTGAGTAGATTGCCCGAGGGTGAACCAAACGGTTCAGCTCACGAATACCTTGAAGATAAAGTAAAAATACGCGAACAACCTTCATACCACCGCCTGTCGAGCCTGCACACCCACCAATAAAACTCGAGAATATAAGTAGGATTGGCAAAAACAGCGGCCATGCAGAGAAGTTGTCGGTGGCAAAACCTGCCGTGGTGCTAATAGACACTGCTTGGAACATAGCTTGATCTAAGGTTTCATCACCATTGGCGTAAATATTGTTGGATGAAAGCACTGCGAAGCAAATAATAATCAGTGCCGCTTGAATGAAAAAGAACGCTTTAAACTCCGGATCGCGCAAATATATCCTTGGGCTACGCGATGCTACAGCGGCATAATGCAGTGAGAAATTAATGGCCGCGATAAGCAAAAACACCACACAAATAATATTTATGATCGGGCTGTCAAAGTACCCCATAGAAGCATCGTAGGTAGAAAATCCACCTATTGCTATGGTTGAGAAAGCATGGCAAATGGCGTCAAACCAACTCATGCCCGCAACCCAATAGGCTAAAGTACACGCTAGCGTCAACGATACATAAATATACCAAAGGTGCTTGGCCGTATCGGCGATTCTTGGGGTCATTTTTGAGTCTTTAACCGGTCCAGGCGTTTCCGCTCGATATAACTGCATACCACCGACGCCAAGCATTGGCAGTACAGCAACAGCGAGTACGATGATCCCCATGCCGCCTAACCACTGCAATTGCTGGCGATAAAAAAGAACTGACTTGGGTAGATACTCAATACCGGTAAGAACGGTCGCACCCGTCGTCGTTAGACCAGAAAATGCTTCAAATACCGCATCGGCAAAAGACAATTTTGGTGCATCAAGAAAGATCAGCGGTAAGGATGCGAACGCCCCTAGAACCAGCCAAAACAAGACAACAATAAGGAACCCTTCACGCGCTTTAAGGTCGCCCCGCTCGTCACGGTTAGGATAGTAAGCAAACAAGCCCGCGATAACGCTAAAAACAAATGCGAGAATAAAAGGAAGGCCACCACCGTCTTTATAAATTAAAGAAACCAAAGCAGGCGGTATCATGGTGATACTAAATAAAGCCACCAATTGGCCGAGTATCTTTATTATCGTCCGATATTGCATCTAGCGCATCAACGTTGTTTTTGTATGCATGTTATTGTCTTACTGTTTTATTTTTAACTCAACAGTGCCGTGACTTAAATCAAAAATATCTTGTATGGCAGCTTTTGCTTGGCGCGCATCAATGCGAATATGCCATGCAATATGTCCACCATACTCCTTATCCACGCTCAAAACCTGATATTTCGAGTTAAGGCATTGTTCTATTTGCCCTTGTAGAGCATAGTCACTGTCGCCTGTTAACTCCACACTCGGCACTTTTATCTGAGTTTGTAATTGCACCAGCGCATTATTCAGTGTGCCGCCATAGGCACGCACGAGACCACCTGTGCCTAACTTTATACCACCGAAATAACGCGTTGTAACGGCACATATTTCACCAAGGCCACTGCCTTGCAAAACATTCAACATCGGTTTTCCAGCGGTGCCATTAGGCTCTCCATCATCAGAAAAACCATACACATGACTGCCTCCAGGAGCACCGGCCACATACGCCCAACAATTATGACGCGCGTCTGGATATTGGCGATTAATTTCACTGATAAATGCCTTGGCACTATCCACATCAGGAGTATGGGCAATGTGCACTATGAAGGTACTTTTTTTAATTTCTTCTTCGTAACTCAGAGGATGAGCAGGAAAGGCGTATTCAGACATAAAAATGATTAGATAAAGGCGAAGAGATTTCCTCTTCGCCGAAATAGTAAATTAATCGAGCGACAACTCTCGAGTCATGTTCTCAAGACTCTCTTCATGAACAATAATGTTGTCTTCGATGCGAATACCACCAAATGGTTTAAGCTCGGCAATCTTATCCCAGTTTAAGAACTGCTTATTATCAGTCGCCGCCAAATCACCGAGTAATGAATCGATGAAGTACAGACCTGGCTCAATAGTGAACACCTGATTCGCCTCAATTCTGCGTGTACAACGCAAGAATGGATGGCCCTCAGGTGGCGCTTGATGCGTACCTGTCTCGTCTGCCATAAACCCACCTACATCATGCACTTGCAAGCCAATGTGGTGACCTAAACCATGAGGGAAGAACGTTGAGGTAATCCCCTTTTCAACGATTTGCTCTGCTGGCAAGTTAACTATCTTAAAGTCGCTCAACACTTGCGCCACACGTTGGTGGCAATCTAGATGAAGTTCACCATAGAGCTTACCCGGAGCCAGTGAATTACAAAGTGCAATCTGGTGTTCAGTCATCACCTGGATCAGCTCGGCGAATTCCCCTTGACGAGCAAAGTCGTAAGTACGGGTAATGTCTGACGCATAGCCATTGAAGTTAGCACCAGCATCAATCAAGAATGAACGATGTTGCTGTGGCGCTCTCTTATCGAAATGCGTGTAGTGCAAAATAGCGCAGTTCTCATTCAGTGCAACGATATTGCCATACGGCGTATCATTCTCACTATGTTGTGTTGCCATCAAGTAAGCTTGCTGAATTTCAAACTCAGATTTACCGGCATAGAACGCATCGCGCGCGGCTTTGTGACCAGCAACGCCCAACTTGTTTGCTTCACGCATACACGCCAACTCATATTGCGTCTTATATGCACGATGATAGTGCAAGTAATTCATTACCGGCTCAGGGTTAATTTGTTCAAAACCAAGCGCCTGAGCAACTTCTAAATACTCACCAATATAAGCATAACGAGCCTTATCGTAAGGCAGCAGTTTTTCAACTTGATCAGGCTTAGTCAGCAACTCAATATCAAAATAATCTGCCCAATACTCATTTGGCTCATCTGGTACCTTGTGCCAGAAGTCCACTGGACGATAGAAAATTAACTTTGGCTTGTCTGCGCCATTAGCAACAATCCAACAATGGGGATTATCAATTACTGGCAACCACGCTTTAAACTGGGGATTCACCTTGAACGGATAGTACATATCATCAAGGAACTGGCGTTTAGCCTGCCCAGAATGAATAACGATTCCATCTAAGTTTTCGCGCTCAGTAATCTCGCGCGTTCGCTTTTGCAAGGTTGCAATATGTTCAGCGTATAACACCGCTAATGTATTCATGTATCACCCACTTTGCTAATAATTATCTGTCCAGTCTAACATAGCCGCCACTGCTGGGGCTAACCACCAATGCTCATATCCAATATCGGCGCCAATACATTGTCTTCTTTACCCTGTTTTGCCAAGTAAACTTGACGATAAGCATAGACATTTTTTACGTAATCTCGGGTTTCTCGGTATGGAATGAGCTCAATCCAGATTTCTGCGGGCATAGGCTGATCGGGTATCCATTTTTTCACCTTGTGATAACCAGCATTGTAAGACGCCGTTGCCAATATTTGGTTGCCTTTATTTTTGCCTTCTAGGTACTTCAGATACTTTGTTCCAAGATTGATATTCGTGCTTGGCTCATACAAACGCCGAGTCGCAATGGAACTGCGGTTCATGTATTTAGCGGTGCTCGGCAACAGCTGCATTAAACCTCGCGCATTGGCGCTAGAGCGCGCATCTCGCGCAAACGAACTTTCTCTGCGAGCAATTGCAATACTCCAATCAAAGTCGACTTTATTGCGTGAGCTGTATCGCTCAAACAAATCAACATAAGCATCAGGGAATCTCAAATCCACATAGTCCCACGCTTTCATTTGCGCGAGGGTAACAATAACGTGGTCATGCCACCCATATTCAGATGCCAATACCGAAGCCGCCAGCTTCTCAGCATTGCTCGAGGTATCAATAAGGTAATTCCACTCGCGACGCGCACTCGTGATCCTATCAAGCTCATAAAACGCATTCGCTCGTTTAAACCCAGGCGCAAGTTCTACCTTCTCTTTGAGGCCTGGAGGAAGCATTAAAGTTTGGCTATTTAAATTAACAGGCATGCCCAAACGAGCCGCAGCCAAGAAACCATAATAGTCACGCTCCTGCGCCAACTTTAGCCAGATATCATTGGCAAGCTGATTCTTATTTTGACGGAAATAACTGTATGCCAACCAATACTGATAACTGGATTTAAGCTTGCCTCTATTTCTTGGGGTAAAATAGGCGATAATTGCAGGCCAATCTTGCTCTCTAAGCATATTGGCAAGATGCCAACGCATGAGTTTGTCGTCATGCTGCTCGTATGGCACCTTATTAAGCCAAAAGCGTGCCTCATCATGTCGTTTAACAGCCAGTGCATAGGCAAATGCATAGTGCACAGAGTTTTGCTGCTGTTGTGAAAAGCTAAACATCTGCTCAAGCTTGTCCCACGCCCGCCGCGCTAAATCAGGATTTCGCCATAACAAACGCTTAATGCCGTATACAGCTATCTCTGCTTCTTCAGCAGATTTATTCTTATACCGATACAGCCCCGCGGCAGCACTGGGGTCACGCCTGATTGTAATGTATAAATCTGCAAGGTAGCGTTTGTCCTGCGGAAGCTGTGCCTGCAAGTAAGTCGCTAAACGATATTGACCTTCTTTAACGGCCAAATCAATGCGCTGCCATACCCGCTCAGGAGTTTGTCTTCCTGCCTTTTGCCAATGAGCAAAGAGCGTGTCACACGCTTTTGGCTGTGACTTACCTACCACCCAAATCTCATCAACTTGCGCTAGGATTGCTTCTTTTGGCACATCGCCCAACTGCCACTGATAATCTAGGTATAAACACTTAAGTTCTACATCTGAAGTCTGTGAATAGTTGGCAACAAATTGTTCCTTTTTGCCTTTTTTCGCCAAGTACTTCAACCACGCCTCTCTCACTGGCCATTCTAACGGGGTGTTTTGGTAGATCTGTAAAAACTGTTCTATTTCGGTTTGATACTTGATGTGTGGATAATTTTTATAAAAAGCGAGTTCAACATAGGGCTTCAACGGGTGGTCTAATTGGCTTGATAAGCGTTTAAACTCGCTGTAGTTACCCGAGCGTGCTACACGCTCAGCTTTTAAGAAGTCATCATTGTCGCTACTGGCAATAACGGCATTGCTAAATTGCAATAAGGAGGCGGCCAGCAAAGTATGAAAAAGTCGATTCATGCTAGTTCCAGTATTCATTAATCAATGTCCGACAGTGAAGAAGCCAATCAGGCTAAAAAGGCGCACTGTCGCAAATAAGTCTGTTACTCCTTACTAACTGTACTATATATGAGTAAGTTTTGAGCTGTAATAATCGCGTTAAAACATGTTTTGGTCGCATCTTAAACGGCAATGAATTTTAACCACATGTAAATTTTAACTTTAAATTTTCATTGCATTTTGTATGTAAAGACGCGACACTGATCGGACAACCAACTCATCGTACCAGTTTCATGTGAAACAAAGGGAGATACCCATGATATTTCAGAGCGATTCCTTTGTAGTTTCTTTTATAAAGGACCAAATTGCCGAGTTTAAGTTCACCGTACCAGGTTCAGTAAACAAACTTTCTCAGCAAACCCTCAGCGATTGCCATCAGGCAATTAAAGAATTAGCCCAACGTGATGACATCAAAGGTATGGTGTTCACTAGTGATAAAGATCACTTCATTGTTGGCGCTGATATTTTCGAATTTTTACCAACTTTCCAACGCCCAGAAGAAGAGTTAATTGGCTGGATAAAGAACGCCACCGATGTATTTGACGCACTTGAAGACTTACCTTTCCCAACAGTCAGTGCAATTAATGGCATGGCACTAGGTGGTGGCTGTGAGTGGGTGCTTGCAACAGACTTTCGCGTAGCAAGTGACAGTGCAAAAATTGGCTTGCCTGAGACCAAGCTAGGCATTATGCCGGGATTTGGTGGCACAGTACGCTTACCTCGTATTATTGGTGCTGATAATGCCATGACATGGATCACCACAGGCCAAGAAAACCGAGCTAATGATGCCCTCAAAGTAGGCGCTGTTGATGCTGTTGTCGCAGGTGAAAAATTAGTTGCTGCATGTGTTGGTATGCTCGAGCAAGCAATCGCTGGCAAGCTCGATTGGCAACAACGTCGTGCGCAAAAACAAGCGCCTCTGAAGATGAACAAAGTCGAGCAAGGCATGAGTTTTGCGATGGCTGAAGGTCTAGTAATGGGCAAGACCAAAGGTCATTACCCTGCACCAGTTATGGCGGTTAAAACCATTAAAGCAGCTGCAAACATGAGCCGTGACGAAGCCATGGCGCTGGAAAATGCTAACTTTGCAAAGCTTGCAAAAACCAAAGAAGCAGCTGCGCTTACCGGTATTTTCCTGAACGACCAATACATCAAAGGCAAAGCTAAAAAACTAGCTAAAAGCAGCGATACTAAAATCAATCAAGCCGCAGTGCTCGGTGCAGGTATCATGGGTGGCGGTATTGCCTATCAGTCTGCTTACAAAGGCACACCGATTATCATGAAAGACATCAACCAAGGTGCCCTTGATCTTGGTATGGGTGAAGCTGCGAAGTTGCTCGGCAAAAAAGTAAAACGCGGCCACATGAGCATGGATAAAATGGTGGGAGTGCTGGGCAAAATCAAACCGACACTCAATGATGCTGACGTTGCGCAAGCCGACATTATTGTTGAAGCAGTCGTAGAAAATCCAAATGTGAAGAAAGCCGTCCTAAGCGACCTTGAGAAATCAATGCCCGCAGGTACAGTGCTGACTTCGAACACCTCAACTATCCGCATTGATGAACTTGCTACAGCTCTGGATAAGCCAGAAAACTTCTGTGGTATGCACTTTTTCAACCCGGTTCCGCGTATGCCCCTTGTTGAAATCATTCGTGGTGAAAAAACCTCAGAGCAAACCATCAACGCTGTCGTGGACTATGCATTGAAACTTGGTAAGTCTCCAATCGTTGTTAATGATTGCCCGGGCTTCTTTGTGAACCGTGTATTGTTCCCTTATTTTGCTGGTTTCAGCAAAATGGTGAGTGAAGGCGTAAGCTTTAGCAAAATCGACAAGGTCATGGAGAACGTATTTGGCTGGCCAATGGGTCCTGCCTACCTACTAGATGTTGTTGGTATCGACACTGCATTCCATTGTACCGGAGTGATGGCTGAAGGTTTCCCTGAGCGTATGGCTCGCCAAGAAAAAGACCCAGTTACCATCATGGCCAACGCTGAACGTTTTGGTCAGAAAAATGGTAAAGGCTTCTACAGCTATGCACCAGATCGACGCGGTCGCTTGAAGAAGAGTCAAGATGCTGCGGCATTGGAGCTAATTGCACCTTTATTCGATGGTGAAAAAGAGCTAGATAAGCAAGAAATCATCGACCGCTGTATGGTACCGATGATCAATGAAGTACTACTTTGCTTACAAGAAAACATTGTCGCATCTGCACAAGAAGCAGATATGGCACTCGTATATGGTATTGGTTTCCCTCCATTTAGAGGCGGTGTATTCCGCTACCTAGACCAAATTGGTCTTGCAAACTTTGTGGCTACTGCCGATAAGTACGCGCACCTAGGTGCTATTTACCAAGTGTCTGACGAGACCCGTCAGTGGGCCGAACAAGGCCGTGTGTTTTATCAAGTGGAGGGACAATAATCATGAAAAACGTTGTCATCGTAGATTGTATTCGTACCCCGATGGGTCGTTCTAAAAATGGTGTATTCCGTCATAAGCGTGCTGAAGACTTAAGCGCGCACTTGATGAAAGGTCTTCTAGAGCGCAACCCTGCGGTTGATCCTGCATCAATTGACGACATTTATTGGGGATGTGTGCAACAGACACTTGAGCAAGGATTTAATGTTGGCCGCAACGCTGCGCTGCTAGCAGGTATTCCTCACACAGTTCCGGCTGTAACAGTAAACCGTTTATGTGGCTCGTCAATGCAAGCACTTCATGATGCCGCTCGCGCAATCATGACAGGTGCAGGCGACACTTACTTAATCGGTGGTGTGGAGCATATGGGTCACGTTCCAATGACTCATGGTAATGACTTCCACCCGGGCCTTGCAACGTCTGTAGCGCAAGCAGCTGGGGTGATGGGTTTAACAGCAGAATATCTTGCAACATTGCATGGTATTAGCCGTCAACAGCAAGATGAGTTCGGCGCACGTTCTCATCAGCGAGCTCATGCCGCAACCGTTGAAGGTCGATTTAAGAATGAAATTCTACCAATGGAAGGCCATGACGAAAATGGCGCACTCACCTTGGTTGAAGACGATGAAGTTATTCGTCCGGAAACGACGGTTGAGGGTCTATCGCAACTTCGCCCTGTATTTAACCCAGCATCGGGCAGCGTCACCGCGGGCACTTCATCTGCATTATCAGATGGTGCATCAGCAATGTTGGTAATGAGCGAAGATAAAGCGAACGAACTTGGCTTACCAATTCGCGCACGCGTTAAATCAATGGCTGTTGCTGGATGCGATCCATCAATCATGGGTTATGGTCCAGTCCCAGCAAGTAAGAAAGCGCTGCAAATGGCTGGTATCACCATTGATGACATTGATGTTGCAGAGCTGAATGAAGCCTTCGCAGCACAATCTTTACCCGTTCTTAAAGACCTTGGTCTGCTTGATAAAGTAGATGAGAAAGTGAATCTCAATGGTGGTGCAATCGCTCTGGGCCACCCTCTAGGTTGTTCGGGTTCTCGTATCAGCACGACGCTTATCAACATCATGGAAGAAAAAGACGCCAAATATGGCCTTGCTACCATGTGTATTGGTTTAGGTCAGGGTATCGCAACAGTATTTGAGCGCCCATAACCGCTCTATTCTTGGTGACAAAAAGGCGGGATGCACAACTGTGCCCTCGCCTTTTTTCTTGCTCAAAGTTTGGGTAAAATAGTCGTTTTACTAAGCAAGTAGTTTCTTATATGAGTTTTGATACAGCGGATCACGTTCTAGATGCCATTGGCCTGCGTTGCCCTGAACCGGTAATGATGGTGCGCGGCACCGTGCGCAAAATGAGCGAAGGCGAAACCTTGCTTATTACCGCAGATGACCCTTCCACGACCCGTGATATCCCGAGCTTTTGTCGCTTTATGGATCACACTCTTATCGCCCAACAAACGGCGCAACTGCCTTATCAATACTTGATCAAAAAAGGGCTTTAACAGCCCTCTTTTAGTTAACTTTATATTTGTTATTCAAACACTTGATTCACGGTTACCAGTGGTTTACTGAAGCGCGAAAAGTTAATTGATATTTTATACCAACCTTCCTCTGCTGGCGTAAAACTAAAGTAATTGTAAACGCTGTTACAGTCTGCTTGAACAGGCAAACCAATCTCCAACTGCTTATCCAAACCTTCATCAAGGTAGCCACAGTTATAGTTTTCGCTCCAATTGGCGTCAGCTATTTTAAATTCGTATGCCTTACCCGGCGTCGACAAATTGATTTTTGTCTCATAAATAGCAGGTGCTACTTTCTGCATTTGATACTCAGGCTGCGCATCCCACAATGAAAAGTCACCACGTAAATAAAGCGGCTTGTTCACCTCTTCAGCAGGCACGATATCATCAAGAGTTACGGTGCTCGAACACGCTCCTAAAAATAGAGTCGCTAGCGCGAGGGATAGTTTTGCTTTCATTATTGTTTTTCCAAAATTGGGGCAGTGATTACAGTCTAAAAAATTAGCGCTACGGCTTCAACGGAAAAAGCCAGCTTTATGCTGGCTTTTGTACTAAACATGATAAATGTTCATTACTTTTGCAATACCGAAATATCCGCAACTTGCAGGAATAACCCCTGCAATTGAGACAATAACGCTAAACGGTTACGTTTAATCGCTTCATCTTCAGCCATAACCATCACGTTATCGAAGAAGTCATCCACACTTTGACGAATATTTGCCAGTTCGCTCAATGCGTTTTGGTAATCACCCTGCTCATACAGTGGAGCTAATTTAGCTTGATACGCTGCAACCTGTTCAGCAAGGGCTTTCTCTGGCGCTTCGAGTAGCAAGCTTTGCTCAATAGCACCGGCTTCTTGCACATCATTCTTCGTTAAGATGTTACCTACACGCTTGTTCGCCGCCGCTAATGCTTCAGCTGGCTCCAATGTACGGAAGTGACTCACCGCTTTTACGCGTAAGTCGAAGTCCAATGGTTTTGATGGACGACGCGCAAGGACTGCTTGGATGACATCCACTTCGATACCTTGCTCTTGATACCACGTGCGAAAGCGCCCCAGTAAGAATTCGAATACTTCGTCAGCAACATTGTTGTTGCTCAGCTTATCACCGAATAACGCTTGCGCTTTTGCCACAATATCAAGCACATCTAGAGGAAGTTGCTTCTCGACCATGATACGCAAGGCACCGATGGCTGCACGTCGAAGTGCAAACGGGTCTTTGTCACCTTTTGGTGCCTGACCAATACCGAAAATTCCCACTAAGGTATCAAACTTATCAGCAAGCGCGACTGCACAGCTAATTTGTGAATGCGGTAAATCATCACCAGAGAAGCGTGGCATGTACTGTTCATTCATCGCGACAGCGACAGCCTCATCTTCGCCATCGTGACGCGCGTAGTGCATACCCATTACACCTTGAACGTCAGTGAATTCCATCACCATTTCGGTCATTAAGTCGGTTTTACTTAGCAAACCTGCGCGCTCAGCTAATGCTTTATCCGCACCTAATCGCTCAGCAATGTAACCCGATAATGCACTGATGCGCTCAGACTTGTCTTTGAGCGTACCAAGTTGCTTTTGGAATAACACCGTACCCAGTGACTCCAAACGGCTTCCCAACGTTTTCTTCTTATCTGTTTCGAAGAAGAACTGAGCATCCGCCAAACGTGGACGTACAACTTTTTCGTTACCCGCAATTACAACACTTGGCTCTTTACTTTCGATGTTTGAAACAAACAAGAATTTGTTTATTAGCTTGCCGTCTTGATCCAACAGAGGGAAGTACTTTTGGTCGTCCTTCATAGTATAAATCAGTGCTTCATCCGGTACCGCCAAGAAGCTTTCTTCAAATGACGCGGTTAAAGTAACTGGCCACTCTACCAATGACGTTACTTCTTCAAGCAAATCTTCATCCATAGCAACAACCGCACCTAATTTTGCTGCAGCAGCTTCAATTTGATTACGGATCATTGATTTACGGGTTTCATAGTCAGCAATAACGTACGCTTTCTTAAGTTGCTCAAGCGCTTCATTGGCGTTATTAATGGTGACTTTTTCTGGATGATGGAAACGGTGCCCCTGAAGCTGATTACTCACTTGCTTACCAAGGATTTCACCTGCAACCAATGTATCGCCATAAAATACGGTTGCAGTATGCACTGGGCGAATAAACTGCGTTTTATTCGCACCCCAACGCATTGGCTTAGGGATTGGTAACTTGCTCAGTGCAATGCTAATCGCATCAACGATGAGTGTCGTTACAGACTGGCCAGGTACATTGGCTTTGTGTAACAGCCATTCACCTTTATCTGTGACATGGCGACCAGCTTCACTTACATCAATACCACAGCCACGGGCCCAGCCCATCGCTGCTTTGGTTGGATTACCCTCTGCATCAAATGCAGCTTGTACCGCAGGACCACGTTTCTCGACAACTTTATCTTCTTGCTTCTCATCAAGCTGAAGCACCATCAATCCTAAGCGCCGAGGTGATGCATACCATTGTACGCCATCATGCGAGAGGCTTAGTTCTTCTAATTGTGCTTTCATGCCATCGGCAAATGCTTGAGCAAGCGTACGTAGTGACTTTGGTGGTAACTCTTCAGTACCAATTTCTACTAATAAATTTTGCTTTAACATACTAATTCTTAATCCTTACACAGCGGGAAACCAAGCGCTTCACGCGCCGCGTAGTAACTTTCTGCACAGGCTTTTGATAATGCACGTACACGTAAAATATAACGTTGACGCTCTGTTACAGAGATAGCATGGCGTGCATCAAGCAAGTTGAATGCATGTGATGCTTTCATCACTTGCTCGTATGCGGGAAGTGGCAAGTTTGCTTCAATCAGTTTCTGGCTTTCTTTTTCGCATTGATCAAACTGTTTGAATAAGGCGTCCACATCAGCGTATTCAAAGTTGTACTTAGATTGCTCTACTTCGTTCTGGTGGAATACATCGCCATAGGTCACTTTCCCCATTGGGCCATCAGTCCACACTAGGTCGTAAATGCTATCAACACCTTGAATGTACATGGCTAATCGCTCAAGACCGTAGGTGATTTCGCCGGTTACTGGTGCGCACTCTAAGCCACCAACCTGCTGGAAGTAGGTAAACTGCGTCACTTCCATACCATTAAGCCACACTTCCCAGCCAAGACCCCACGCACCCAGAGTTGGTGATTCCCAGTTATCTTCTACGAAGCGCACTTCATGCTTCAGGGTATCTATTCCCATAGCGGCCAAAGAGCCAAGATAAAGCTCTTGGATATTGTCTGGCGACGGTTTTAATACCACTTGGAATTGATAATAGTGCTGTAGGCGGTTTGGGTTTTCGCCGTAACGACCATCGGTTGGACGACGACATGGTTGAACGTAAGCGCTCGACATTGGTTCAGGACCCACAGCCTTTAAAAATGTCAGAGGGTGGAACGTGCCCGCGCCCACTTCTAAGTCGAGAGGCTGAGCAATGACACAGCCTTGTTGTGCCCAGTAATCCTGTAGCGCAAGGATCAGGCCTTGGAATGTTTGTAAGTCGTATTTTTGCATAATGACGTCAAATTCTGCTGCTAAGAGTGCGGTTTTATTGCGCACAGTATACCCGTTGCGTGTGCTTGTTTTAAGCAGTTTCTCACCTTTTGCCGGGCTTTACTGATCTTTTGGTTATAACTGCGATAAGCAATCCATACATACTTCTTACCCAAAACTAATACATAGTTCGTATTTTGATGTTCCTGTATTTGCTTTTTGTAGCATTTAGCCTAAATTGTAAATCTAGTGTTAATAATACGCTAATTCAATAATAACGATTATAAGGTTTATCCAATGAAAAAGACTCTCATCGCAACAGCGGTATTCGCTGCGTCAACGGGTATAGCAGTAGCAGAACCATCAGCAAGCAATGCTGGTTTGTCTCTTGAACTAGAAGCGGCAAATACCTGTATTGTTCGTTTTAATGACGACATCTCTAAATTTGACGTCGAAGGTAAAGCTCGCGGGATGCTTATGAAAGCGCAGGCCCAGGCTAAACACATCTACTCGAACTCTATCAAAGGTATGGCTGTTAATATGAGCTGCGATAAGGCGCGTTCAGTATTCGCTGCCGAGTCTGACATTATGCGCTTTACTAACGACGGCATTGCATACGCTTCGCCATCGGCACAAAAGGGTAAGCCAGGTGGCGGCGGAGGTAGTACAGGCCAAACTACCCCTTGGAGCGTTACGCGTGTTGGAGGGCCTGTTGATGGCTCCGGAAATACCGCCTGGATTTTGGACACTGGTATCGACCTTGAGCATGCTGATTTAAACGTTGATACTACCAACGGCTTCAGTGCATTCACCAGCGGCCGTAATGCAGGTATGCATGACAACAACGGCCACGGTACACACGTAGCGGGCACAATTGCGGCGCTTGATAACAGTATCGACGTTGTGGGTGTTGCTGCAGGTGCTACAGTTGTACCAGTTAAAGTGCTAGATGCGCGTGGCTCTGGAACTTGGTCTGGTGTATTAGCCGGTATCGACCATGTGGGTGCGAATGCTGCTTCAGGTGATTGTGCCAATATGAGCCTAGGTGGTGGCTTTAACCAAGAGCTGAATGATGCAGTAGAAGCAGCGTCACAAAACTCAGGAGCATTTTTTGTCGTAGCGGCAGGTAACGAAAGCCAAGATGCGAATAACGTATCTCCAGCGAGTGCTAATGGCCCTCGTGTATTCACCATTTCGGCAACTGATAGCAGCGATCGCTTTGCTAGCTTCAGTAACTACGGCAACCCACCAGTAGATTATGCGGCGCCAGGCGTAAGCATTTTATCGCTACGCTCAGGTGGCGGTACAACGACGATGTCTGGTACGTCAATGGCCTCTCCCGCAGCCTGTGCCGTTATTATGATGACCAATGGTAACCCAGGTACCAGTGGCACTGCGTCTGGTGATCCAGACGGGAATGCGGATGATATTATCCACCTGTAAGTTTCGTTGTGAACTAAAAACAAAAAAGCCCTCTAAATGAGGGCTTTTCTTATTGTGTAAGTAACTACTCACTATACATCTAAGTTCACTACTCTTAGAGCATTCTGCTCAATGAACTCACGACGAGGTTCTACCTGATCACCCATTAGAGTGGCAAATAGTTGGTCAGCAGCAATCGCATCTTCGATAGTTACGCGTAACATGCGACGCGCGTTAGGATCCATCGTTGTTTCCCATAACTGCTCAGGGTTCATCTCGCCTAGTCCTTTATAGCGTTGTGTATAAAGGCCTTTCTTAGAATCTGCAATTAGCCATTCTAGCGCTTCAACAAAGCTCGATACTGGTTGAGTTTTCTCGCCGCGCTGAACGTATGCACCTTCACCAATTAACTGACCAACTTTTTCAGCTGTCACACTAATACGCTGGTAGTCTTTCGATGTTAAGAAGTCATGATTTAATACATAAGCTCTATCAACACCGTGTTGACGAATGTTGACCATAGGGTAGTACAGTTTACGCTCCTCATCATACTGAGTATGTGCACTGTAAATAGCGGCATCTTCATCGCGCTTAACCAGGTCATCAACTAACTCTTGTGTCCACGCCTGAACCGTACCTTCATCACCCAGTTGCTCTTCGCTGATATGTGAACGATAGATTAGGCTGTGCATCATTGCCGATGGATATTTACGCGATAAACGCTCAATTACTTTCTCTGTGCTTTGGTAATCACGAACAATATTCTCAAGCGCATTGCCCTCAATAGCACTTCCACCTTCATTTGCATATAGCACAGAGCCGTTAAGTGCTAACGAAGTAAGGTATTCAACAAGCGCGTTATCATCTTTGATATAGCGCTCTTGCTTGCCTTTTTTAATCTTATAAAGCGGTGGCTGTGCGATGTAAACATAGCCTCGCTCAATAATTTCTGGCATTTGACGATAGAAGAAGGTCAATAGCAATGTACGAATATGCGAGCCATCGACGTCAGCATCGGTCATGATGATGATACGATGATAACGCAGCTTCTCTGGGTCATACTCGTCACGGCCAATACCGCAGCCAAGAGCGGTAATGAGTGTTGCTACTTCTTGAGAAGACAGCATTTTATCAAAGCGTGCTTTTTCTACGTTTAGAATCTTACCTTTAAGAGGTAAAATTGCTTGGTTCTTACGATTACGGCCTTGTTTCGCAGAACCACCCGCAGAGTCACCCTCCACTATGTATAGTTCAGATTCAGCAGGGTCTTTTTCCTGACAGTCAGCAAGCTTACCTGGTAAGCCAGCCAAGTCCATAGCACCTTTACGACGTGTCATTTCGCGCGCTTTACGTGCAGCTTCACGGGCACGGGCAGCATCAATAATTTTGCCAACGACTGTTTTCGCATCCACAGGATTTTCAAGTAAGAACTCACTGAGCTTTTCAGCCATTGCTTGCTCAACTGCAGACTTCACTTCACTTGATACCAGCTTGTCTTTAGTCTGAGAAGAGAACTTAGGATCTGGGACTTTAACACTTACAACCGCTGTTAGACCTTCACGTGCATCATCACCGGTCGCGTTACTTGTCGTTTTAGCTTTCTTATTAAAGCCTTCTTTTTCCATGTAGTTATTTAGCGTACGTGTTAATGCCGCACGGAATCCAGCTAGGTGCGTACCACCATCACGTTGTGGAATATTATTGGTAAAACAGAAAATATTCTCCTGAAATCCATCATTCCACTGCATCGATACTTCGACGCTGATGCCGTCTTCTTCTCGTTCATGAGTGAAATGGAATACGCTTTGATGTACTGGTGTCTTCTTACGGTTTAGATACTCAACAAATGCTTGAATACCCCCTTCGTATTTGAAGTGGTCTTTCTTATCTTCTTCACGCTCGTCAGATAAAATAATCGATACACCAGAGTTTAAGAATGAAAGCTCGCGCAAACGCTTAGCTAGAATATCGTAGTGGAAATTGGTATCACTAAACGTTTGACCACTCGGCCAAAAACGTATCTCTGTACCAGTTGAATCTGAGTCACCGATGGCTTCAAGAGGTGCATCCGGCTCACCCATTGAATATGTTTGTTTGTATAGTTTGCCACCGCGTCGAATTTCAAGCGCCAACTTTTCTGACAGTGCGTTTACAACCGAAACACCTACACCGTGTAGACCACCTGATACCTTATATGAGTTATCATCAAACTTACCGCCCGCATGAAGGACTGTCATGATAACTTCTGCCGCAGACACCCCTTCTTCAGGGTGCAATTCTGTTGGAATACCACGGCCGTTATCGCGCACAGATACCGAGCCATCGGTATGAATTGTGACGTAGATATCATCACAATGACCTGCTAACGCTTCATCGATTGAGTTATCTACAACCTCAAAAACCATATGATGTAAGCCGGTGCCATCATCGGTGTCACCAATGTACATTCCTGGTCTTTTTCGAACAGCGTCTAGTCCTTTGAGTACTTTAATACTGGATGAATCGTAATTTTCAGACATGGTTCTTCCGTTTATCTTGTTATTAGTTCGCCATGTTTCACGTGGAACAATGCGGTTGGTTTATCCAATGCATCTAACACAGCAGAGACACTGTCAGATTCAATCGTCGTGATAAAAATCTGCGAGTCGCAATGAGCAAGAAGTTGCCCTACTTTACTCTTCGTATCTTCACTTAGCTCTGATGGTAAATCATCAATAAGTAAGATCGACTGCTTCCCAGTCTCTTGTTCTATTAAGCTATTTTGCGCTACTTTTAGCGCATATAAAAGCAATTTTAACTGCCCTCTTGAAAAGGCATTTTCTACAGGGCCAAGTGATGTTTTTATCGTTAGATCGGCCTTGTGTGGACCTTTAGAGGTGTATCCTCTCATCAGGTCTCGGTCCCTATACTGCATCAAAATATCAGCTAGCGACTCATCGCTTTTCCAACCCCAATTGAATTCAATATCGAGGCCGTTAAGCAAATCTAATTCTGTACACAGTCTATCAAAAAAAAGCGCTTTAAACCTCTCTATATACGACTCTCTTAGCTTTGTTATCGTCTCAGAGAGACGGACAAACTCTTTGTCCCATACATCTAGCATAGCCCGTGCGTTTGCGGGTTTTGATTTGAGTAATGCGTTCCTTTGCTTATGTACTTTATTGAAGTTTTGCCAATGAACAAAAAAGTCATGTTCCACGTGGAACACCCCCAAATCGATAAAGGCTCTGCGCTCTTTAGGTCCACCGAAAAAGAAAGAATAACTTTCTGGCGTGATAACTTGCACCGGCAACACTTGCGCCAAATCTGAAATACGGCGACTCGTCTTTCCCTGTATTTTCACCTGCGTTTCACCACTTACATCTTTTTTTAGACCAAGGGGAATAGTGAGATTGTTACTACGTTTCTTAGCGTGCAAAGTGAAATAGTCAGCAGTGTCTTTTATAACAGAGCGATGTTTATTAGTGCGAAATGAACGGCCATGGGAAAGAAAGTAAATGGCCTCTAGGAAACTTGTTTTACCACTGCCATTTTCACCGTAGATAACATTAATTAATTCTGGGGAAAATGTAGCAGCCTCAATATTACGAAAATTATTGAGGCTAAAAGACGTTATGCTCATCGCATCCTACAGGCGCATCGGCATTACAACATAAAGCGCTTCGCTATCACCGCCCGCTTCAATCAGTGCACTACTATTTGAGTCGGCTAAGGTAATAGACACATCTTCGGTTTTGATGGTGTTAAGCACATCTAGAAGATATGACACATTGAAGCCAATCTCCAAGTCATCGCCTTGGTACATCACTTCAATCACTTCTTCTGCTTGCTCTTGCTCTGGGTTGTTAGCACTGACTTTCAACATACCTGAACTGAGATTCAAACGTACACCGCGAAACTTTTCATTTGACAGTATCGACACACGATGCAGCGCATTGCGTAACCATTCGCGATTAGCAACAATCACCTTGTCGCCACCTCGCGGTAATACGCGGCGGTAATCAGGGAAACGGCCATCAACTAACTTACTGGTAAACGTAAATTCAGCATCGGTAATACGGATATGATTAGCGCCAAATTGAATAGTCACAGGCTGGTCATCAGCAGGCATAAGGCGCATAATTTCTTGGACACCCTTGCGCGGAACAATAAGCTGACGTTGGCTATTGAGCGACTGGGGTAATTTTTTCTGGGCTAATGCCAAACGGTGGCCATCTGTCGCCACAGTTTTGATTTCATCATTCTCTAACTCGAACGACATGCCGTTAAGGTAATAACGTACATCTTGGTTAGCCATTGAGAAATGCGTGCTTTCAAGCAACTTACGTAATTCTGTGCGACTTAGCTGAAACTCAACTTCGCCATCCCATTGCTCAAGATTTGGAAAATCTTCTGCTGCTAGAGAAAGTAAGGCAAAGCGGCTTTGCCCTGAGGTCAGAATGACCTGATGCTCTTGAGAGCTCAAGGTGATGTCACTGCCATCAGGGAGGCTCTTACAAATGTCCAATAGCTTTTTAGCTGGTAACGTGATTTTTGTATCAGCACAAGGTTGCGCTAATGCCACTGACGCGACAAGCTCAATCTCAAGGTCTGTACCAGTCATAAACAATTGTCCATCACGGACTTCAAGTAGCACATTAGAAAGTACAGGCAATGTGTGCTTGCGCTCAATAGCGCCGGATACCTGCATTAAAGGCTTTAAAAACTGATCTCTAGCGATAGTAATTTGCATAAGGGTAACCTTAAGATGACAAAGTTCTTATTAGATTTTGATAGTCTTCTTTTACTTCATGACTCTCGTCACGCAACGATTTAACTTTTCTACACGCATGTAAAACCGTGGTGTGATCTCGTCCACCAAACGCATCGCCAATCTCTGGCAAGCTATGGTTAGTTAATTCTTTAGACAGTGCCATTGCTACTTGGCGCGGGCGTGCAACAGAGCGGCTGCGGCGCTTAGACAGCAAATCTGAAACGCGAATACGATAATACTCAGCAACAGTGCGCTGAATGTTATCAATAGTAACTAGCTTATCTTGAAGTGCTAATAAATCGCGTAGTGCTTCTTTTACAAAGTCGATTGAAATAGGACGACCAGTAAAGTTTGCGTTGGCGATAACACGGTTGAGTGCCCCCTCAAGTTCGCGCACATTAGAACGCAACTTTTTAGCAATAAAGAACGCAACTTCGTGAGGTAAGTTAATTTTACTCTGCTGTGCTTTTTTCATTAAAATCGCAACACGGGTCTCAAGCTCCGGAGGCTCAATGGCAATAGTAAGGCCCCAACCAAAACGCGACTTCAGCCTGTCTTCAACCCCCTCAATTTCTTTAGGGTAGCGGTCAGATGTCAAAATAATTTGCTGATTACCTTCAAGCAAGGCATTGAAAGTATGGAAAAATTCTTCTTGGGAGCGCTCTTTGTTAGCAAAGAACTGGATATCATCGATAAGTAACGCATCAACGCTGCGATAGTAACGCTTAAATTCTTCTATCGCATTGTTCTGTAGTGCTTTTACCATATCTTGAACGAAACGCTCGGAGTGCATGTAGACAATTTTGGCATTTTCTTTGTTTGCCATAATGCCATTGCCTACTGCATGTAGTAAGTGGGTTTTACCCAAGCCTGTACCACCATATATAAATACAGGGTTAAATGCAGAGCCAGGGTTATCTGCTACTTGAGTCGCAGCAGCCTTAGCTAATTGGTTAGATTTACCTTCAACAAAGTTATCAAAGGTGTAGTTCTCTTTGATATTTGATTTGTGTTGGGATTTTGGTGCGGGCTCAACGGCTGCAGACTGCGCTTGAGTCCGAACAGCAACGGCAGGCTTTGCAGCACTTGCACTTTGAGTGTTTTCGCTCTGCGATGCACTCGGCGCCGCACTAGAGGCATTAATAATTGGTTTGCTACCTACATCAAAGCGCAATTCTGGTGCTTCGTTGCCGCAAATCTCAACCAATAACTCATTGATTCTATTTAGGTATTTTTCTCTAACCCAATCAAGAACAAAACGGTTAGGTGCATAAATCGTAAGCGTATCATCGGTACTTTCAGCCTGCAGTGGTCTTACCCACATACTAAACTGCTGCGACGGCAATTCATCCTGCAATACATATAAACAACTTTGCCAAACAGACAGATACACGCTTAACTCCCTAAAAAAGACTCGTTTTGTATACTCGTTCATCACGAGCTGGCTCAATAAATGCAGCTCTTTTTATATACCAAGATCGTGGTTTTTCATGATCCGGCCGTCCATTATGACGCCTATTTATCCACAACTTCAATATTGATTTTTAATTAAAATCTGCTCTTCATAACAAAAAGACATAAACAACTGATATTAAATGAAATTTATTTTATAAAAAGAATAAAATTTATCGCTTTACAAACGCCCGATCTTGATCATATCGAAGGATCATATGCGCTTATTAAGGGGATTTATTCACTTTTTAAACACCCCCTGTGGAAAACTTTATTTTTTAGCTGATCTTTATCGGATCAAAGAGTATGATCGCGCCATGGTTTGTCGACTGGCAAAGTGAGTTTTCGTTCATTAGATGTGCGAATGTCATTGACTTTACCTGCTACTCTCTATAGAATCTCGCGCTCGCTAAGGCACCGCTTATTAATGCACGGTGTAGTAACACTTGGCATTACTGGTGTGTCTGCGTCTGAGTGAGGATCGCGACCCACACAGAGAATTTAAACCTTAACCGATCGGATGGAATTGTTATGAAAAGAACTTTTCAACCAAGCGTATTAAAGCGTAAGCGTACTCACGGTTTCCGTGCACGTATGGCTACTGCTAACGGCCGTAAAGTACTAGCACGTCGTCGTGCTAAAGGCCGTAAAGTTCTTTCTGCTTAATATATAAGTGGAAGACTTTCGCTTTAGCAGGGAGTTACGTCTGTTAACTCCCTCGCATTACTCCCGCATTTTTAATGAGCCTGCTCGGGCTGCAACTTCTCTCTTTACTCTATTAGCAAAACCCAATTCTCTTAACCATGCTCGGTTAGGTCTCACTGTTGCTAAAAAGAATGTAAAACAGGCCAATCAACGTAATCGTATTAAACGAATCGCACGTGAGAGTTTCCGACTACATCAACACACACTCGATAACATCGATATTGTACTGATGGTCAAGCGCGGTATTGATGAACGTACCAATGCCGAAATTCGCGAAGATCTCGACAAGCTTTGGCGCAAAATTAATGAACGTTGTAAGCCGGGATATAAGCCACCACCGCGCAGACATCACAAAAAGCGTGACAATGCATCGCAAAAGCGTGGTAGATAATAGAATTTACCTACGTTTTCAGGTATCTTTAGCTCACCTTTTAATCGACTAACTGAGCATTCACTGGACGACTCAGTACTGCGGGCCTTTATGTTAGCTTTTATCTTAGCACTACCTAAAAACACCCTCATTGCTGTTATCAAAGTCTATCAAAAGTGGATCAGCCCATTACTTGGGCCAAATTGTCGCTTTAATCCCAGCTGCTCTTCATACGCTGTACAAGCAATTAAGCTTCATGGCGTAATAAAAGGCAGTTGGTTGGCAGCTAAACGAATAGTAAAATGCCACCCTTTACATGCCGGAGGGGATGATCCCGTTCCAGGCAAACGTAATCACCATTAATCTTAACAACGAGAAATAAGAGCAGTTATGGAATCGCAACGCACGTTTTTATTTATCGGTCTGTTGTTGGTGTCATTTTTATTATTCCAAGAATGGAATAATGATTATAACCAACCAGCTAACAGCCCAAGTGCTCAAACGCAAACAACCGTCCAAGCAAATGCTGGACAATCAGATGTGCCTAATTCAGATATTGCTGAGCCACTAGCATCAACCGTTGCTAATCAGCAAATTATCACTGTTACTACCGATGTTTTCGCAGTAAAAATCGATACCCTAGGTGGAGATATCATCGAAGCGAAGTTACTTCAGCACGATGAAACACACGGTAGTGAAGAGCCATACCTGCTGCTTGGTAAATTTGAGAACAACGAATACTTCGCACAAAGCGGATTAATTGGTCTTAATGGTCCAGATGCACGTACAGAAGGTCGTCCGGTTTATGAGAGTGCACAGCAAAGTTACACCATGAACGGTGATTCGCTCGCAGTACCTCTTACATTCGTAGATGCGCAAGGCGTTAGTTTTACTAAAACCTATACCTTCCACAAAGGCCGCTACGATGTAACGCTAGATTACGACATCGACAACAACACAACGTCACCTATTCAAGTGCAGCTTTACACTCAAGTTAAGCGCACAGTGCAAGAAAAAGGCAGCCTAATTGACCAAAGTTATCTTGGTGCGGCCTATGGCACAGACGAAGTGAATTACGAGAAATATTCTTTCGATGATATTAAAGACAAAGAATTGAAAGAAATGACTCAAGGCGGTTATGTTGCGTTCCTACAACACTATTTTGTAAGTGCCTGGGTGCCAGCACAAGACCAAACTAATACAGTGTACATGCGCATCCCTGGAACTGACTTTGCACAAATTGGTGTTAAATCAGAGCCTGTGAATATCGCTTCAGCTAGCACAGCCAACTTCCAATCGACTTATTACATGGGTCCAAAAGATACGGCAGCATTAGAAGCCTTGCACCCTAACTTGGATCTTACTGTGGATTACGGTTGGTTATGGTTTATTTCACAACCGCTATTATCCCTATTGAAGTTCCTATACAGCCTTATGGGTAACTGGGGCTTCGCGATTATTGCTATTACGATTCTTATGAAGACCGCGTTGTATCCGCTTACTAAAGCACAGTACACGTCGATGGCAAAAATGCGCGCACTACAACCTAAAATGCAGGCACTAAAAGAGCGCTATGGTGACGACCGTCAGAAGTTTGGCCAAGCAACCATGGAAATGTACCGTAAGGAAAAGGTAAACCCAATGGGTGGCTGTTTCCCACTGCTACTACAAATGCCTATCTTCCTAGCGTTGTTCTACGTATTCCTAGAATCACCTGAACTACGTCATGCTGAATTTGGTTTGTGGTTAACTGACTTATCATCAAAAGACCCGTTCTATGTACTACCAATTCTATTTGGTGCAAGTATGTTCTTGATGCAAAAGTTACAACCTATGACAGTAACCGATCCAATGCAGCAGAAGATGATGACCTGGATGCCAGTGTTCTTCTCAGTATTCTTCCTGTGGTTCCCTTCAGGTCTGGTACTATATTGGTTGGTTTCAAACCTTATCTCAATCGCACAGATGCTATACATCTACCGCGGTATGGAGAAAAAAGGCATCAAAGTACGCGGTTAATTCACCGTCACTTAAACGATGCAAAAGAGCGGCTTAATAGCCGCTTTTTTATTGTTTATGGCCACATTAGGTTACAATACACACATTAATGCTTTATCGAGTTAGTTTATGCATTCTCAAGACACAATCGTTGCTCAAGCCACAGCACCTGGGCGTGGCGGCGTAGGGATAATTCGCGTATCAGGGGCACTGGCGACAGCTGTTGCTGAGCGAATAATAGGACATTGCCCAAAGACACGTTACGCGGAATACGTGCCATTTCATGATTTAAACAAAGAGCAACTGGATCAAGGTATCGCCTTATTCTTCAAAGGGCCAAACTCATTCACTGGTGAGGATGTTCTCGAACTCCAAGGCCACGGCGGTCCGATTATTCTTGATATGCTGCTGCGCGAAATAGCTGAAATCGACGGCGTTCGCCTTGCGAAACCCGGCGAGTTTTCAGAACGCGCATTTTTAAATGACAAACTCGATTTAACGCAAGCTGAGGCTATCGCCGATTTAATTAACGCAACCTCAGAGCAAGCAGCCAAAAGCGCGCTGCATTCTTTACAGGGTGAGTTTTCAAACCATATCTCTCAGCTTGTAGAGCAAGTCATTCATCTGCGCATGTATGTAGAGGCGGCTATTGATTTTCCAGATGAAGAAATCGATTTCCTCAGTGATGGTAAAGTTGCTGGCGATCTACAAAAAATTCTCAACCAAGTTAACACTGTACGAGAGCAAGCAAAACAAGGCAGTATCATTCGTGACGGTATGCGAGTCGTTATTGCTGGGCGACCAAATGCGGGAAAATCTAGCTTGCTGAATGCACTTGCGGGACGTGATGCCGCAATTGTGACTGACATTGCAGGCACCACACGCGATGTACTTAAAGAGCACATTCATATCGACGGAATGCCCTTGCATATAATCGATACCGCAGGGCTTCGCGAAAGCCCCGATAAAGTAGAGCAAATAGGGATCGAGCGTGCGTGGGAAGAAATAAACCAAGCAGATCGCGTGTTGTTTATGGTCGATGCCCAAGAAACAAATGCCCAAAAACCTGAAGACATCTGGCCTGAATTTGTAGCTCAACTGCCTGCAAATATGGGGATCACCGTTATCCGCAACAAAGTGGACATCAGCGGTGAACAAATAGGCTTTGATGATTCAGGTGATACTCCCGTTTTAAGGCTCAGCGCCAAAGAAGGCTTAGGAATAGATTTAGTACGTGAACATCTTAAAGCCTGCATTGGCTTTGAAGGGACCCAAGAAGGCAGCTTTATGGCGCGTCGTCGCCACCTTGATGCCCTAGAGCGTGCCCTGCACCACTTGATGATTGGCCAAGAGCAACTCGAAGCGCACATCGCCGGCGAAATACTGGCAGAAGAGCTACGCTTAGCTCAGCAATACCTTAATGAGATCACTGGCGAATTCACTTCCGATGATCTTCTCGGAAAAATATTCAGCTCGTTCTGTATCGGGAAGTAAAACGCATCCAAAAAGCCCACAATGTGTGGGCTTTGTTTTTACTAACCAATAATATTTCCTTTTATCCCTATTCAGTGATGAATACGGCCAGCCTAGGTTAAATCAATCTCTTACAGTAAATGCTCATTTATTAGTAAGGATTTCAAATGTCATCTTCACGTCTATTTAGAGAATTACATGAACAATCTCAGCCGTTATTGATAGCGAACTGTTGGGATCCCTTATCCGCTTTGGTGATTGAACAATCAGGGGCGCACGCAGTGGCAACTACAAGCTGGGGAATGTCCAATCATCAAGGGCTGGTGGATGGCGAACAACTCACATTCGAGCAGGTATACAATGTCGTAAAAGCCATTTTAAAAGTGATCAACATTCCCTTGAGCGTTGATATCGAAGCCGGTTATAGCCTTAGTCACAATGAGATTATTAATAATGTTCTAGCATTGGCAACGCTTGGAGTTGCGGGCATCAACATCGAAGATAAACCGAGCTCAGCGAATGCATTAAGAGGCATAGAGGAGCATACAACGCTATTAAAAACATTGAAAAATGCGCTTAGGGATCATGGTTTTGCTGATTTTTTTATTAATGCGCGATGTGATCTGTGCTTCCAAGAAAATTGGCATACGCCACAATTGCTTACTCGTGCCAAAGCTTATCAAGAGGCCGGAGCAGATTGCTTCTTTATACCGGGATTAACGGATCCCGCTGTCCTTAAAGAGTTAGCCCAAGCAATGACAATCCCCATCAATGTCATGGTGTTACCACAATTTTGCGACTTAGAGCAGTTCAAACACCTTGGAATAAAACGTGTTTCAACGGGAAATGCCCTGAGTGATCATCTCCTAACACAACTTGAATTAAGTGCTGAGGCGATCAATCACTCACAAAACCTCAGCTTTTTATTTGAAAATACCGTACAAACCCGTTTTATTTCAGCCTAACAACACAGCGGATCATGATTTTTACTCACAAAAACGCATGATCCGCTGTAATTTTTGACTATGAAAACGCCAAACGTATAAAAAACGCCGTGTTTATAGATATTTTAGATCTATAAAAACACTTTTTAAGATCTAAATTAAACACAATTTTCTGCACATATGATCATTATCCACATGCATTTCATGCACAACCCAACTTTTACGAATAAACGTCCGTAAAACACCCAATATGATGAACGGGCTTAGCATTTTAACCTAAGCTTATCGACGATTTATCAACAAGATAAAATATCAAAAAATCATTTATAATCAGTTTATTAAAAACTTTTTAAACAGACTAATGAACATAAAGTGATACACAGCGAGTAAGATCGATTGAGCATAATCACAGATCGGGTATCATGAGCCGCAATTATTACTGCATCACACTACTATGAATCACGTTGAAATCATCATTGGCAGCCAAATGGGCGGCACAGAATATGTTGCCGAACACGTTAGCAATCTACTAAAAGATCACGCAATAGATAGCCAACTTCATGAGCAACCCGATCTTAATGACATCAATAAAGATGCGGTTTGGCTTGTATGCACGTCAACGCATGGCGCAGGTGATTACCCAGACAATTTAGTCGCGTTTATTGATCAAGTAGCAACGCAAGTATCACTTGAGTCGGTTCAATTTGCAGTGATCGGCATTGGCGACTCAAGCTATGACACCTTTAACTTTGCAGCCAAGAACCTAGTAAACTTGCTCGTCAGTAAAGGAGCAAAGCAGTTACTACCTCACTTAGAGATAGATGTGCTTGATAGTGAATTACCCGAAGATACAGCTGAAGCTTGGCTGCCTAAATTGGTGCATTGTTTGGAAAAGAACGAGATCGGTCTTACTCAATAGTTATTCACAAATTATAAAAAACTTAGATCGAATTGTGGATAAAAGCTTAGTATCCTTTGATCTCACCTATGATTATGCACTTGATAAGATCTAACCCGATATTGCTTGTGTATAAAACACCGAATTGATCAGAGGTTGTACGCCCTTAGATCCGATCATATCTACAGGTGTAGAGATCGCTTAATGTTATGAAATATATATACTTTTAACGGTTATCAACAGAAAGGTGTGATCCTAATAGTAGATCTAATAAAAGATCTCTTTAAAGATCCTTTATTTTATATAAGATCACCTTTTGGATCTTGAGTACTATTTAACCGTTTCCCTTCCCTCAATTTCTAGGTAAAATAGCCGCCCTTTTGAATTTCACCGGTTGTAGGAAAACGTTTAATGATCTTCCATGAACATTTTGATGTCATTGTTGTAGGCGGCGGTCATGCTGGAACTGAAGCAGCCTTAGCTTCTGCACGTATGGGTATGAATACCCTTTTGTTGACTCATAACATGGATACGTTAGGGCAAATGTCTTGTAACCCTGCAATCGGCGGCATTGGCAAAGGTCACTTGGTGAAGGAGATCGATGCGCTTGGTGGTGCTATGGCCAAAGCGATCGACAAAGGCGGCATTCAGTTCCGCACTCTTAATTCATCGAAAGGTCCTGCTGTACGAGCTACCCGTGCTCAAGCGGATCGCGCTTTATACAAAGCTGAAATTCAAGCCATTTTGCAGCGCCAAGAAAATCTTAAGATCTTCCAGCAATCGTGTGATGATCTCATCGTTGAAGGTGAAACAGTCAAAGGTGTCGTTACACAAATGGGCCTTAAGTTCAGCGCCAACAGCGTTGTATTGACGGTAGGTACCTTCTTAGGTGGCCAGATCCATATAGGGTTAGAAAACTTCAAAGGCGGCCGTGCTGGTGATCCGCCATCAATTGCATTGGCACAGCGTTTACGTGAGTTACCATTTCGTGTTGATCGCCTAAAAACGGGCACACCACCGCGTATCGATGCGCGCACCGTTGATTTTTCAAAGATGCAAACACAACCAGGTGATACACCAACACCGGTGTTTTCATTCATGGGTAAAGTGGAAGATCACCCACAACAAATTCCGTGTTACATCACGTATACCAATGAGAAAACGCACGAGATCATCAATAACAATTTACATCGTTCACCTATGTATTCAGGTGTTATCGAGGGTATTGGTCCACGTTATTGCCCTTCTATTGAAGATAAGATTGTGCGTTTTGCTGACAAAGATAAGCACCAAATCTTTGTGGAGCCAGAAGGCTTAACGTCATACGAATTATATCCAAATGGGATCTCAACAAGCCTTCCATTTGATGTGCAAATGGAGATTGTGCGCAGTATCACTGGTTTTGAGAATGCTCATATCTGTCGTCCTGGTTATGCCATTGAGTATGATTTCTTCGATCCACGTGATCTAAAACCATCTCTAGAAACCAAATTTATTAATGGCTTATTCTTTGCTGGTCAAATCAATGGTACTACAGGTTATGAAGAAGCGGGCGCACAAGGGCTTATCGCAGGTATGAATGCAGCTCTGCAAGTACAAGGAAAGGACTCTTGGACACCTCGTCGTGACGAGGCATATACAGGTGTGTTGATTGACGATCTTGCAACTCTTGGTACAAAAGAACCATATCGTATGTTCACATCGCGTGCTGAATATCGTTTGCTTCTTCGTGAAGACAACGCGGATCTGCGTTTAACGGCTAAAGGTCGTGAGTTAGGTCTAGTGTGTGATGAGCGCTGGAGCGCATTCAATGAAAAGCTTGAAGTGATGGAGCAAGAATCTCAGCGTATTCGTTCTACATGGATCCACAAAGATCATCCAGCGCTTAATGCTGTAAACGATTTACTGAAAACACCACTAACTCGCGAAGCAAGTTTGGAAGATTTGATCCGTCGTCCTGAAATTGACCATAAAGATCTTTACGCTATCGAAGGACTTGAGTCACCTTCAAATAACGATGCGGCGTTAGAGCAGGTTGCTATTCAGACCAAATATGCAGGATATATCGCACGTCAGCAGGACGAGATCTCAAAGCAGATGCGTCATGAACAAACGCTATTGCCAAAAGAATTTGATTATTCTCAAGTATCAGGATTATCAAATGAGGTAGTGGCCAAGCTGACAGATGCTCGTCCAGATACAATTGGTCAGGCTTCGCGTATTTCTGGTATTACTCCTGCGGCGATTTCGCTATTATTGGTGTATCTCAAGAAGCAAGGAATGTTACGCAAATCGGCGTAATCAAGAGCAAGCGTGTTAGAAAATAAATTTAAACAATTGCTGGCCAAGGCCAGCATTTCTCTAAGTGAGCAACAAATTGAACAGTTGCTTGCTTATGTGGCTTTGTTGGATAAATGGAACAAAGCCTATAACCTCACCTCTGTGCGTGATCCTAAAGACATGCTGGTAAAGCACATCATGGACTCTTTAGTGGTTGCTGAACACCTCAAAGGCAGCAACTACATTGATGTTGGCACAGGCCCTGGCTTACCGGGTATGGTGCTCGCCATTGCACTGCCAGATACCCAGTTCGTTTTGCTCGATAGTTTGGGTAAACGTGTTACATTCTTAAAGCAGGTAAAACATGAACTTGGCTTAAAAAATGTCACGCCTGTGCAGAGTCGAGTTGAAGAATATCAGCCAAGTGTTAAATTAGATGGTGTGCTATCTCGCGCATTTGCCTCAATTGATGATATGTTGCATTGGTGCGCGCATTTAATTGATCAGGACGGCCGCTTCGTGGCGCTTAAAGGTCAATATCCAGAGCAGGAGTTAGCAAATTTACCTGATGGATTTAGCTTTGAGCAAAATGTTGAGTTGTCAGTGCCTGAATTAGAAGGCGAACGCCATCTTATAATTCTAAAAAAAGATTAATTGGCAGAGGATCACCGTGGCTAAAGTCATTGCAATTGCAAATCAAAAAGGGGGCGTGGGTAAAACCACCACTGCCGTGAATTTGGCGGCCTCAATGGCTGCGACCAAACGCAAAGTGTTATTGATTGACCTTGATCCTCAAGGCAATGCCACCATGGGTAGCGGCGTTGATAAATATGACGACGTTGCCACAGTTTATGACCTACTCATTGAAGAAAAACCATTCGAAGAGGTGATCATCACGCAAACGTCTGGTGAATATCATCTCATTGCAGCCAATGGCGACGTGACTGCGGCAGAAGTGAAGTTAATGGAGTTGTTCGCACGAGAGGTGCGCTTACGTAATTCACTTGAGAACATTTTACCGCAATACGAGTATATCTTTATCGACTGTCCTCCTTCACTCAATATGCTTACCGTGAATGCGATGGCAGCAGCAGATTCAGTGCTGGTACCTATGCAATGTGAGTACTATGCACTTGAAGGGATTACCGCATTGATGGGCACCATCGAGCAGCTGGCACAATTGGTAAATCCAAAATTACAGATTGAAGGCATTTTGCGAACCATGTACGATCCGCGTAACCGCCTCGCCAATGATGTATCTGAACAACTCAAACAACATTTTGGCGATAAGGTCTACCGAACTGTTATTCCGCGCAATGTTCGTCTCGCAGAAGCACCGAGTTTTGGTGCCCCGGCAATGTATTACGATAGAGCCTCTGCAGGAGCTAAAGCTTATTTGGCTTTAGCGGGTGAAATACTGCGCAGAAAAGAAAAACAAACACCTGCAGTCGCCTAAATCTTAGAGGTAAGCAAATCAATGTCTGCTAAAAAACGTGGATTAGGAAGGGGCCTTGATGCCCTACTCACGTCATCCAAGCCTGCTGCGCAATCATCTGCTCAAATCAGCGAAGATGGACCCAGTGAAACCGCTGTAAAAGGCGAGTTACAAAAGCTACCTATTGAGTTTTTACAACCAGGTAAATACCAGCCACGTAAAGACATGTCTGAAGATGCATTGGAAGAGCTCGCCAGTTCAATCCGTGCGCAAGGCATTATTCAACCTATCGTGGTACGTCAAGTTGACGAAAATAAATATGAAATTATCGCGGGTGAACGCCGTTGGCGCGCAGCGCAATTAGCTAAATTAGATGTTGTACCCTGCTTAATCAAAGACGTTCCTGATGAAGCTGCGGTGGCCATTGCGCTTATTGAGAATATCCAACGTGAAGATCTTAACGCAATGGAAGAAGCCATTGCGCTGGAGCGCTTAATTGAAGAGTTCGCACTTACTCACCAGCAAGTAGCTGATGCCGTTGGTAAGTCACGTACGACCGTAACGAACTTATTGCGTCTGAACAACCTCAATGACGATGTAAAAATCATGTTAGAACATGGTGATATCGAAATGGGTCATGCGCGTTGTCTACTTGCGCTGTCAGGTGAATTGCAATCGGAAGCAGCACGAACTGCGGTTGCCAAGGCTTTGACCGTACGTGAAACGGAAAAGTTAGTGCGTTCTATCCTAGAGCCAGCAGAACAGCCACAAAAGAAAGAAAAAGACCCTGACGTCAAACAGTTAGAGCAAAAGCTCCAAGATAACTTAGGCGCTAAGGTAGAAATCAACTATAACCAGAAGGGTAAAGGTAAGTTGGTGATTTCTTATACAAATTTAGACGAGCTTGAAGGTATTCTTGAGCGTATCGACCCACAGTTAAATCAGTCGTCTTAAATCCCTTTCCGCCCCCGTATTATCGGGGGTGAAATTGCCCTTATTTCATCTCACTCAAGTTGCAAAATGGCTAGAAATAAGTATAATTTCGCCAGTTTTAGCACCCTAGTAAAAATTAACGTTATTAAGGTTAATGAAAAGTGACGCAGAAGTTAGCAGGCCCGTATCGCCGCGCCGCACTAAAAGGCGTTCTTTTTCAGGGTGGAGTAGCACTAGTAGTTGCAGTAATAGTTTTAGTTGGTTGGGAAGTAGATGCCGCGTTATCAGCGCTTGCTGGTGGACTGGTGGCGGTACTCCCCAATTTTTTGTTTGCTTTTTATGCGTTTCGATATGTCGGCGCAAGTAAAGCCAAACAAGTGTATGCCTCGTTTAAAAGAGGCAACGGATTAAAATTTTTGCTAACGATTTTTTTGTTCGCACTAATATTTAAGCTTTATCCGGTAATCGCATTACCTTTTTTTGTGAGTTTTATATTAGTGACGTTCGTACAATGGTTGGCGCCGATTTTTTTTAATCATTAACTTTTGGGATAAAACATGGCTGCAGGTGAAGAACTTACCTTAACGGGTTACATCCAGCACCATTTAACTAACGGTCAAGTCAGTATTGGCGATGGTTGGTTTTGGAAGCTGAATGTAGACACCCTCGCATGGTCTATCGGTCTAGGACTGATTTTCTTATGGATCTTTAAGCGCGCTGCTAATAAAGCAACGCTTGGCGTTCCTGGAAAGTTTCAGTGCTTTATCGAGATGGTCGTAGAATTCGTTGATCAAAACGTGAAAGACACCTTCCACGGTAAAAGTCGACTAATCGCTCCTCTAGCTCTAACGATTTTCGTTTGGGTTTTCCTTATGAACTTAATGGACTTGATCCCTGTTGATTTCCTTCCTACGCTTGCAGGTCAAATCGGCGTACTATCAGGTGCTGTTGAAAGTTCTCACGATGTTTACATGAAGGTAGTACCAACCACTGACCTTAACCTGACGCTAGCGCTAGGTATCGGTGTGTTCATGCTTATTATCTTCTACTCGATTCGTGTTAAGGGTTTAATGGGCTTTATCAAGGAGCTAACGCTTCACCCATTCAGCTCTAAAAACATGGTTGTTCAAGCTCTATTTATTCCGGTCAACTTCGTTCTAGAGTTCGTAACTCTGATTGCGAAACCGGTTTCATTGGGCTTACGTCTATTCGGTAACCTTTATGCTGGTGAACTGATCTTCATCCTAATTGCAGCAATTGGCTTGTTCCAGTTACCTCTGCATTTTGTATGGGCAGTATTCCACATCCTGGTAATCGTGTTGCAAGCATTCATTTTCATGATGCTAACAATTGTATACCTGAGCATGGCGTCTGAAGACAACCATTAAGAACCGGCTCAAAAAAAGATTTTTTAACTTTAACTTTAATCATTTACAAATATATTGGAGACAATAATGGAAATCGTACTAGGCCTTAAATATATCGCTGTTGCCCTACTTATCGGTTTTGGTGCCCTTGGTACTGCTATCGGTTTCGGTAACCTAGGTGGTAAATTCCTAGAGTCAGCTGCTCGTCAACCTGAGCTTGCACCTCAACTACAAGTTAAAATGTTCATCGTAGCTGGTCTTATCGATGCTATCGCGATGATCGGTGTAGGTATCGGTCTATACCTATTGTTCGCTGCTTAATTTTAGAAAGACATTTAACGCGAACATAAATTGACTTGTAAGGAGGAGCGGACGTGAGTTTAAACGCCACTCTAATTGGTGAATTAATCGCTTTCATCGTTTTCGTATGGTTCTGCATGAAGTTCGTGTGGCCACCACTAAACGGTGCAATCGAAGCTCGCCAAAAGAAAATCGAAGATGGTTTAGCTGCCTCTGATAAAGCTGAAAAAGATCTTGAGCTTGCTCGTAAAAAAGCAACCGAGCAACTTAAAGAAGCTAAAGCAGAAGCTGCTGAAATCATCGAGCAAGCTAAAAAGCGTGCGACGCAAATCGTTGACGAAGAGACAACTCGTGGTCACGAAGAGCGTGAAAAAATCATTGCTCAAGGTCACTCAGAAATTGAAGCTGAGCGTAACCGTGCAAAAGAAGAATTGCGTAAGCAAGTTGCTTCTCTAGCGGTTATCGGTGCTGAGAAGATCTTAGAGCGCGAAATCAATGAAGCCGCGCACAGCGACATAGTTGAAAAACTTGTTGCCGAGCTTTAATAGGAGGGTATGAGCATGTCTGAACTGACTACTATCGCTCGCCCATACGCTAAAGCGGCTTTTGAATTTGCCGTTGATAAAGGTGCGGTTGACGCATGGAACGAGATGTTGATTTTCGCTGGTGAAGTAGCGAAACATGAACAAGTTGCTCAGTTCCTAGCGAGCAGCGCCTCTGCTGACAAGCAAGCTGAAACAATGATTCAGATTTGCGCGGAGCAACTCAACGAATATGGCCAGAACCTAGTAAAGGTAATGGCCGAAAATGGACGTTTAGTCGCCCTACCGGCGGTTGCACAATTATTCGCTGAATTAAAAGCGGATTATGACAAAGAAATCGACGTTGACGTTGTTTCTGCAACCGAGCTTGCTGCTACGCAGCAAGAGAAATTAGCCGCGGCACTAGAAAAACGTTTCGCACGCAAAGTTAAGCTGAATTGTAGTGTTGATAACACTGTTGTTGGTGGTTTGGTAATTAAAGCCGGCGACACCGTAATCGATGGCACTATCAGCGGCAAACTGAGCCGACTGGCCACTACACTACAATCGTAATTGGGAAGAAGAGCATGCAACTTAATTCCACTGAAATTTCTGATCTGATCAAAAAACGTATTGAGCAGTTCGAAGTTGTAAGTGAAGCTCGTAACGAAGGTACTATCGTATCTGTTACTGACGGTATCATCCGCATCCACGGTCTTGCTGACTGTATGCAAGGTGAGATGATTGAGCTTCCTGGCAACCGTTATGCTATCGCACTAAACCTTGAGCGTGACTCAGTAGGTGCAGTAGTAATGGGTCCATACGCAGACCTTAAAGAAGGCGTAAAAGTACAATCTACTGGTCGTATCCTTGAAGTACCTGTTGGTCGTGGTCTACTTGGTCGTGTTGTTAACACACTAGGTGCACCTATCGATGGTAAAGGCGCTCTAGATAACGACGGTTTCGAACCAGTTGAAAAAATCGCTCCAGGCGTAATCGAGCGTCAATCAGTAGATGAGCCAGTTCAAACTGGTTATAAGTCTATCGATGCGATGATTCCAGTTGGTCGTGGTCAGCGTGAGCTTGTAATCGGTGACCGTCAGACTGGTAAAACTGCACTAGCTATCGATGCTATCATCAACCAAAAAGGCACAGGCGTTAAGTGTGTGTACGTAGCGGTTGGTCAAAAAGCATCTACTATCGCTAACGTAGTACGTAAACTAGAAGAGCACGGTGCACTAGAGAACACGATTGTTGTTGTTGCATCTGCTTCTGAATCAGCAGCGCTACAATACCTAGCGCCATTCGCTGGTTGTACTATGGGTGAATACTTCCGTGACCGCGGTGAAGACGCACTAATCGTATATGATGATCTATCTAAGCAAGCTGTTGCTTACCGTCAGATCTCACTACTACTTAAGCGTCCACCAGGTCGTGAAGCATACCCAGGTGACGTATTCTACCTTCACTCACGTCTTCTAGAGCGTGCATCACGTGTAAACGCTGATTACGTAGAGAAGTTCACTAATGGTGAAGTGAAAGGTAAGACAGGTTCATTGACGGCATTGCCAATCATTGAAACTCAAGGTGGTGACGTTTCTGCGTTCGTACCTACAAACGTTATCTCTATCACCGACGGTCAGATCTTCTTAGAAACTGACTTGTTCAACGCGGGTATCCGTCCAGCGGTTAACGCTGGTATCTCGGTATCTCGTGTAGGTGGTGCAGCGCAAACTAAAATCGTTAAGAAACTAGGTGGTGGTATCCGTCTAGCGCTAGCTCAGTACCGTGAACTAGCAGCGTTCTCTCAGTTCGCTTCTGACCTTGACGATGCAACTCGTGCACAGCTTGAGCACGGTGAGCGCGTAACAGAGCTAATGAAGCAGAAACAGTACGCACCAATGTCTGTTGCGGAAATGTCTCTGTCGCTATTTGCAGCAGAAAAGGGCTACCTAAAAGACATCGAAATCGCGAAAATCGGTGATTTCGAAGCCGCTCTTATCTCATACGCAAACAGCACATACGCAGAGCTAATGGCTCAAATCAATGAAACTGGTAACTACAACGCCGAGATCGAAGCGCAGCTAAAAGAACTTCTTGAGAAGTTCAAGTCTACGCAAACTTGGTAATTAGTTATGAACGGTGAGTTTTAATTTAAAACTCACCCAGATTCGGAGAAAGAGTCATGGCCAGCGGAAAAGAGATAAAAAGCAAGATCGGGAGTATCAAGAATACTCAAAAGATCACTAGCGCGATGGAAATGGTTGCCGCTTCAAAAATGAAGAAGGCGCAAGATCGTGTGGCTTCAAGCCGTCCATACGCTGAAAACTTACGCAAAGTGATCGGTCATGTTGCTAATGCTAGCCTCGAATATCGCCATGCCTATTTGGAAGAGCGAGAGGTCAAGCGCGTTGGTTATATCGTCATCTCTACCGACCGTGGTTTATGTGGTGGCTTGAACTCTAACGAGTTTAAGAAAGTAGCTATAGACGTTAAAGCGTGGAAAGAAAAAGGCGTATCTGCGGATTTCGCTGTACTAGGTAGCAAAGCTGCCAGCTTCTTCCAACGTTTTGGTGGCTCGCTACAGGCCAAAAAATCGGGTCTAGGCGATGCGCCTTCAGTACAGGACGTAATTGGTCCTGTAAAGGTTATGCTTGATGCATACAACGAAGGCAAAATAGACCGCTTGTTCGTTGTTTACAACAAATTTGTAAACACCATGAAGCAAGAACCAACAATCGATCAATTGTTGCCTTTGCCGAAAACAGAAAGCGAAGAACTAGCACACCGCTGGGACTACATTTACGAGCCAGATCCAAAAGCACTTTTGGAAACATTAATGGTTCGCTTTGTGGAATCTCAGGTATACCAAGGTGTGGTTGAAAATGCTGCCTCTGAGCAGGCTGCCCGTATGGTTGCGATGAAAGCCGCAACAGATAATGCAGGCGACCTGATGGATGAGTTACAGCTTGTTTATAACAAGGCTCGTCAGGCCGCAATCACACAAGAAATCAGTGAGATTGTTGGCGGATCAGCAGCAGTTTAATGCTTCGGGCAAAGATTAACGAGAGGAATAGACATGAGTTTAGGTAAGGTCGTCCAAATTATCGGCGCCGTTGTGGACATCGAGTTTCCACAAGAAAACGTGCCAGCCGTATATGACGCACTAAAAGTAACAGATGGCGACTTAGCAGGTCTGACTTTAGAAGTTCAGCAGCAGCTAGGTGGCGGTGTGGTACGTGGTATCGCACTTGGTACTACTGACGGTCTACGTCGTGGTACAGCAGTAGAAAACACAGGTGAAGCGATCAAGGTTCCAGTAGGTAAAGCTACTCTTGGTCGTATCATGAACGTACTAGGTGAAGCAATTGACGAAGCTGGCCCAATCGGCGAAGAAGAGCGTATGTCAATTCACCGCGAAGCACCTTCGTACGAAGATCAGTCAAGCTCGGTAGAACTACTTGAGACTGGTATCAAAGTAATCGACCTTGTATGTCCATTCGCTAAGGGTGGTAAAGTTGGTCTATTCGGTGGTGCTGGTGTAGGTAAAACCGTAAACATGATGGAACTTATCCGTAACATCGCAATCGAGCACAGCGGTTACTCTGTATTCGCAGGTGTTGGTGAGCGTACTCGTGAGGGTAACGACTTCTATCACGAAATGAACGATTCAAACGTACTTGATAAAGTATCGCTTGTATACGGTCAGATGAACGAGCCACCGGGTAACCGTCTACGTGTTGCTCTAACTGGTCTTACTATGGCAGAGAAGTTCCGTGACGAAGGTCGTGACGTTCTTTTCTTCGTAGATAACATCTATCGTTACACGCTTGCAGGTACTGAGGTATCAGCACTACTAGGTCGTATGCCTTCAGCGGTAGGTTACCAGCCAACTCTTGCAGAAGAGATGGGTGTACTACAGGAGCGTATCGCATCTACTAAGACTGGCTCAATCACTTCAATCCAAGCGGTATACGTACCTGCGGATGACTTGACTGACCCATCACCAGCGACTACGTTCGCTCACTTAGATGCGACAGTTGTACTTTCTCGTGATATCGCAGCACTAGGTATCTACCCTGCTGTTGACCCACTTGATTCAACTTCACGTCAGCTAGATCCGCTAGTAATCGGTCAAGAACACTACGACACAGCGCGTGGCGTTCAGACAGTACTACAGCGTTATAAAGAGCTGAAAGACATCATCGCCATCCTAGGTATGGACGAGCTGTCTGATGAAGATAAGCAAGTGGTATCACGTGCTCGTAAGATCCAGCGTTTCCTATCTCAGCCGTTCTTCGTAGCTGAGGTATTCACAGGTGCACCTGGTAAATACGTATCACTAAAAGACACCATTGCTGGCTTTAAAGGCATTCTAAACGGTGAGTTCGACGACATGCCAGAGCAAGCGTTCTACATGGTTGGCTCAATCGAAGAAGCGCAAGAAAAAGCTAAAAGCATGTAATTAGGAGGGGAGTATGGCAGCTATGACCGTACATCTTGATGTGGTAAGCGCAGAAGAAATGCTATTTTCTGGTCGTGTAGAAACACTTCAAGTGACAGGTAGTGAAGGTGAATTGGGTATTTACCCAGGTCACGCGCCGCTACTAACTGCCCTGAAACCTGGTATGGTGCGTTTAGTTAAGCAACTAGGTGGTGAAGAAATCATCTACGTTGCAGGCGGTACACTTGAGGTTCAACCTCACAATGTAACCGTGCTGGCAGACACTGCAGTTCGTGCTGAAGAGCTAGACGAGCAAGCAGCAGAAGCAGCTAAGCGCGAAGCGCAAGAGCAAATGGATAAATCGCAAAGCGGCGAATTGGATTACCAAAGAGCAGCTGTGCAACTTGAAGAAGCGCTTGCGCAACTTCGCGTTATCCGCCTATTGCGCAATAGCTAATCGCTATCAACCTCAAAGGTTTGCAAAAACCCACGCCACCAGCGTGGGTTTTTTTATGCCTATTCGTTCAATGTTCAGTGTGAAGCAGTTACAATATTGGCACATTGTACGTATGGGTACAGAATCACTGTTAGTAACGCATAATGCATTACTCAACGTCGACACAGGATGTGCGCGTTTAAAACAGAACTGTACGACATACGTCAGAGATTGCGAAAAAAGGATATTAGAATGAATTTAACCACCGTCATTTTGGCCGCGGGCAAAGGCACCCGTATGCGCTCAAAACTTCCCAAAGTGCTTCACCCTATTGCGGGCAAGCCTATGGTTCAGCATGTCATTGATAATGCCAAAGCGCTCGGCGCCAATACCACTAATTTGGTGTATGGCCACGGTGGTGAGATGCTGCAGCAGCAACTTACAGGCAATGAGCTTAACTGGGTGCTACAAGCTGAGCAACTCGGTACGGGTCACGCGGTTGCCGTGGCAAAAGAGCATATTAATGACAATGACACCGTGCTTATTCTCTACGGTGATGTGCCTCTTACTAAAAAATCTACGCTTGAAAAGCTACTGTCAGTAACGCCAGATTATGGCCTTGCAGTGTTAACTGTAGATCTTGAAAACCCAACGGGTTATGGCCGCATGTTGCGTGAAAATGGCAAGCTTGTTGGCATCGTAGAACAAAAGGATGCTACAGCAGAGCAGCTTGCTATCACTGAAATTAACACCGGTATCATGGCCTGTAATGGTGGCTTGTTGAAGAAATGGTTGGGTAACCTGTCTAACAATAATGCACAGGGTGAATACTATCTTACTGATATAGTTGCTATGGCACACGCAGAGGGAGTTGAAATTAGCTCTAGCCAGCCAGAGCACCCAATGGAAGTTGAAGGGGCAAATAACCGCGTACAACTTGCTCAGTTAGAGCGTGCATACCAAGCATGGCAAGCTCAGGAGCTGATGATTAATGGTGCGAGTTTGGCTGATCCTGCCCGTATTGACGTGCGTGGTAGTGTTACCACTGGTCAAGACGTGCAAATTGATGTGAACGTTATTTTCGAAGGCACAGTTGAGATCGGAGATGATGTCATCATTGGCCCTAACTGTGTGCTTAAAAACTGTAAAATTGGTGACGGTGTAGTCATCAAAGCCAACACGATTGTTGAAGACGCAACGGTAGCAACGAAGTGTACGCTTGGTCCTTATGCGCGCTTACGTCCAGGTGCGGTGATGGAAGAAGATTCGCACATTGGTAACTTCGTTGAGATGAAAAAGTCACGCTTAGGCAAAGGCTCAAAGGCCAATCATCTTACCTATCTTGGCGATGCGCAAATCGGTGAGAAGGTAAACATTGGTGCAGGCACGATCACCTGTAACTATGATGGTGTGAATAAGTCGCAAACCATTATTGGCGATAATAGCTTTATTGGTTCTAACTCGTCGCTTGTTGCCCCTGTTGAAATCGGTCACACGGCAACGATTGGTGCCGGCTCTGTGGTTACAACAAACGTGGGTGACAATCAATTAGCGGTTGCTCGTGGCAAACAGCGCAACCTTGATGGTTGGCAGCGCCCAGTGAAGAAAAGCTAACGTTTACATAATAGAGTTTTGTACCTAAAGAGGCCGCTTAATGCGGTCTTTTTTGTATCAATTCGTTTTCATAACTGTCGCAAAATGCATCAATTTGTCCTAAATATTTGGGTCTGATTGAATGCTCAAGGTTTAAACACAATCATCGGCGTGGGGAAGTTATTTCACAACTTCGTAACATAAAAAAATAAAGCCGAAGGTTAATTATGTTTAACTTGAAGAAAGTCTCTTTTATGGTGGCTTCTGCGTTATACCTAGGTTCATCAGCTGCAACTGCTGTTGATCAAGGTTCGCAGTGGGCAACACCATCATCAGACTATGCACCTCAACCTATTGTTGAGCAGAATCATTGGTCAGGCGACGTTGCTAAGACCGTTAAAAAGCAGGGAAAAATCTTCCGTGCTGAAGAAGGCATTACAGGACAGCACACCTATATCGTAGAGCTTGAAGACGCACCAATTTCAGCCTATGAAGGTGGCGTACAAGGGTTAGCTGCAACCAAGCAAATCGTTGCACAGGCCAGTGCTAACCAGGGTTCACCTTTGAACCTACAGCAACAAGAATTTGTTGGTTACAGCCAATATCTTGAAAATCAGCGTCAGTCATTCGTTGCCCAAGCCAGCGTATTACAGGGGCTGAGTGTGAATGTTGAGCGAGCTTACTCTGTTGCTATCAACGCTTTTACCACTACGCTAACGCAAGATGAAGCATCACGCCTGGCTAAAGTACCTGGCGTAAAGCGCATTACGCGTTCAAAAGTGTATGAATTATCTACCTTTAATACTATCGAACAAACAGGTGCTAAGCAGTTATGGGCTAATGCATTTGGCGGCGGTACCAACAAGGGTGAAGGTATGGTTGTTGGTGTTATCGATACCGGTATCAACAGCGATCACCCATCATTTGCAGAAGTTGGCGGTGACGGTTATGTTCACACAAACCCATACGGCACAGAGTTTTTAGGTGACTGTGCGACTGCTGAGTTCTCAGACAAGTGTAACAACAAGCTAGTTGGTATTTACTCTTACGCTGAAATTACAGACTCATTCAGCGATCCGCGCTTTGGTGAGTCACGCCCAGCTTATGGTGAAGATTACAATGGCCACGGCTCGCACGTTGCTGGAACTGCAGCGGGTAACATCCTTTATGACATCCCGTTTAAACTTTCAGAATCGCAGCCTCAGTCTTCAGGCCTTGAAACTGACTTAGTGTTTGAAGAAGTATCAGGCATGGCACCGCACGCTAACATCATCGCATATCAAGTGTGTTGGGCTGGTGGCGGTGGCGATCTGTACGCTGGCTGTCCGTCAACAGCAATTCTTGCTGCTATTGAGCAATCTATTATCGATAACGTGGATGTACTTAATGCCTCTTTAGGTGGCTTAGAGGAAGATCCATGGGTTGACCCGATCGAGCAAGCATTTTTCAATGCTGCTAATGCTGGTGTGTTCGTAGCTGCTGCTGCGGGCAACTCAGGCCCTGAGTTTACAACCGCAGACCACTCATCGCCTTGGGTGACAACCGTTGCAGCACATACGCCTTCTTCTATCGTTAAATACGGTAAAAAGTCGTTAGAAAACTTAAGTGGTGGCGATACTGCAGCCCCAGGTCCTTTTGAGGGCTACTCACTCACGTTTGATGAAGTGTCAGGTTTAATTGTCAATGCGCAGAATTTCGCGAACCCTAACGCGCCAAGCTATGCGATTGCTGATTGTGACGCACCGTTCCCTGCAGGTACATTCGATCTTGCAGATGACCCTGCGACTACAGATATCGATGAAAGCGCAGAAGATGTTCTTGTTGTGTGTCGCCGTAGTAGCCGTCCTTTGTATTTTAAGGCAGAAAACGTAGCTGCGGGTGGCGCTGAAGGTGTGATTATCTACAACCGTTTCAGCTTCCAAGATTACAGTTCAATACCTGTCATTCCTCACCCATTACCAGCAATTCACATCACCAATGAAAGTGGTACAGAGTTACTGAACTGGCTGAGCACAGGCGACAGCCACATGGGTACAGTTACGGGTGCTACAAGTGTTATTGAGTCTGTAGATAAAGAACGTGTTGCTTGGTTCTCAGGCCGTGGACCTTCTTACTTTGGTCTAGACACTTTATTAGTAGATATTGCTGCTCCTGGTGTGGACATCTATGCTCCGAGCGCGGACGACCAGCCGTTTACCAATAATCCACGTTCATCGGATTGGCAGACATTGTCTGGTACGTCAATGGCAAGCCCACACGTTGCCGGTGCTGCGGCGTTGTTGAAGCAGTCTCACCCTGAGTGGTCAATCTCGCAAATTCAGTCTGCGATGATGCTTACTGCGGGTAATGAGTTAAGTAATGCACGTTACTTTAACAACTACGAAGACGAAGGCTTCTTATCTGGGTTGCAAGATATGGGTGCGGGTCGTATGCGTGTTGAACTTGCTGATAAAGCGGGTCTGACTCTACATCAACCTATTGCTGATATGGCAGATGCCAACCCGAATCAAGGTGGCCGCACTAAAGACTTGAATACGGCTTATGCAGTAGACAATACTTGTGCGCAAACATGTACTTTCGTGCGTGAATTTACTGCTACTGAAGATGCGAGTTGGACAGTACACACAGAAGAGTGGATTGGTAACTTTGAACTAACAGCAGAGCCTGCACAGTTCGATATTAAAGCCGGTGAAACTCAGCAAGTTGTGATTACTGCAACGAGCAAGCACAATTCAGGTGCAGTTGAATTCCGTGACTTCACAGGCAATCAAGGCCAGGTAACATTGGTTTCAAGTAACAGCAACTCACCAGTACTTGAGTTACCAGTATGGACCTTCGCTGGAGAGCGCGGTTTACCAGACTACGTGCGCATCGATGCACACCGTACATCTGCCGAACTAGAAGTTGGCCCATTCAATACAGCAGAAGTAACCGATTTCACTTCTCGCAGCTTTGGTATGGTCAAAGGCACCGAAAAAACAGTGAAGTTGTTCACTGATACAACGGGTGCGGATCCATTTGACCTGCACGAAGAAGATGGCGAAATGGTAAACATCAACCACGTTGAATGGACGACCGTTCCTGAAGGCGCGAAGATGTACAGCGCGAGTATTCTTGGTGAAGAGCCTGTTAAGCGCGTACTCGTGTTTATGGGTCAAGATATTAACGAAGACGGCTTGCCAAGCATGGATGAAGTCTTGTGTATGTCGACCAACTACGATATCTCAAACTTCTGTAACATTGTTGAGCCTAACGCGGGTGAATACTTCACTGTGGTAATGAGCGTTGCCTACCTGAGTTATGGTGAAGAAGACATGGGGCGCGATGTCAGTTTTGCGACCGGTGTGGTAATGAATGATGAAGGTGGCCTAACGGTTACTGCAGAGCATCAGCAAGTTGCAGGTTACGAAGAATATAACCTTAACCTTGCATATAACCTGCCTGAAATGGAAATCGGTGATATCTACTTCGGTGGTTTTGATCTTGGTTCAAACGCGACTGACGCGGGCAATCTAGGTTACGTGCCTGTGATCATCAGCCAAGTGGATGATGACGTTTCATTCAGCATCGACAAGAACAAAGCAAGTGCGGGTGACCGTGTAAGCTTTACAGTTGATGTTATTGCGAACAATGAAAACGAAGCGCGTAATTTTGCTCTGACAACTGACTTCCCTGAGGGGATTCAAATTATTGCTGACAGCATCACAACGACAGCCTCTACACCAGCAACGCCTGAAGTAGTGGATAACGTTCTGTCAGTAGTTGGCGTGCAAGAAACAACCAAAGATGTTGAGCGTAACTACATTGTTTCAACCAATGTGACAGATCAAAGTTGTTCATTGACATCAGCTAACTCGCCAGTGCCTGATTACTTGAACTTACGTGATTTGGGTTGGCGTACGCTTGAAGGTGTAGAAGGCCGTTATTACAACGAATTCCACTACACATTCAAAGAGTTAATGAATACGGATATGGATATCTCATTCCCATTCTTTAACAAGTACCACTTTGATTCAATCAAACTAAACCCTGCTGGTTTGGTTACCTTTGGTACACAAGGTCGTACTACGCCGTTCCACGTTGAGTTCCCGCGTGCAGCGAGCTTCCCACCACCACCGCCATACATGATTGCACCGTTCTGGGTAGGTGATAACACTATTCCACAACGTGTCGATGCAAGTTCACGTGTACCTGGCGATCCAAACGCGGGTATTACACCAACTTACACATATTCTCGTGAGTGGTTAGTACTTGAGTGGGATAACGTTGAGCGTTCTCGCGTTGCAGGTCAAAGCGTTGACTTTGAAATGTTCATGCGTATGGGTATCAACTATGAGCCTGGTCAATATGAGATGCTATTCGCTTACGACAATGTAAATCTTGTTGATGAGCAAGGCTCTATAGGCTTCAAAGCTGCGGATGGTCGTATCTTTATCCAAGGTGATATCCCGATGGATGTAAACCTTGGTGACAGTGTTGGCTATAACAACATGGATGAGATTGTTGAAGACGGTTTGGTTGTATGTATGGATTACACTGGTCCTGAAATCTCTAAATTCTCTGTAAGCTTCGATGCATACGTATCTGAAAAGGCTGCAAATCAAGTACACACTCTTTACTTGAACAATGGCCTTGAAGGTTCAGAGACAGAGCGCTTGAGTGTTGACCTAGAAGTACACGGTAACTTAACTGTGGTTGAGCTAGGTGACATGACAGTTGCAGAGAATGAGTCAATTTCATTCGATGTTGTCTACGCAGATGAAAACAGCGTTAGCAATGTGATCACAGTAACAGGTGACAACTTCACTAGTGAAATCAGTGGTCATGAGTCTGGTTCAACAGTAACGCTTACGCCAACAGCTCACTTCCATGGTGAAACGGCGGTGACTGTGAGTGTTCACGACAGCGTGAACAACACTGATATGTCATCTACGACCTTCATGCTGATGGTTGAGTCAGACGGCGAAGAGTTAGGCTGTACAGACCCTGCTGCAACTAACTACGACGCATCGGCGAATACCGACGACGGTAGCTGTACATACCCAGTACAAGTAACTCCAGAAGACACTGCGAAATCATCAAGTGGTTCGCTTGCGTGGATGTTACTGATGCTGCTTCCTTTTGCGGTAGTTCGCAGAAAAGTACAGGCGTAATCACTCCCTAACTAGAGATAAAGCCAACTGAATCAGTTGGCTTTTTTCTCTCTCTCTTGTGTATATATCATTAACAGGGTGTCCAAATTGTTACAAAAGTGTACATCAATAGAATTGACTGAAATGGGCCTTCGAGCGATTCTCTTGCCCCATAAACAAGGGATATTATCCGTAAAGAGAGTCTGTCATACGGTGTTTAGAGTAACACTTTTATTGGTAGTTGCACTGTTTAGTGCCATCACCTTAGCCACTGAGGAAGATGCTTATTCTGTTAGTTCAGGATGGCAGCTGGGGCTTGGTGCGGGCTACGGAAAGTTGGACAATCCTCTAGCGCAGTCTGAGGACATTCCCTTATACATCATTCCTCAAATCGAATTATTTTACGGCGACTTCGCATTTACCAACTTTGAGTTGTCTTGGACGCCGTACACTTCAGAGCATCATCAAGTATCTGTTGTTACCAAAATGAACCGAGATGGTTTGTACTTTATTGATGATTTAGCAACAAGCTCATTTATTTCTTCTTTAACTACGGCGAAGCCACCTAACTCCCCTAGACCCGGCGGCTACACTGGCAATAGCAGCAACACGGTAAAAAGGTCAAAGCGCGTTGGCGATATGACGCAAATCCCCGATCGTAAGATTTCTGTTATGGGTGGTATGCAATATTTATTTGATTGGCATAGTTGGCGAGTCAGTGCTGGATTCTTCAGTGAGCTAACAAATTACTACAGTGGCCAGCAAGGAAACATTTCTTTGTCTAAACTGTATTCAATAAGGGAACATTTATTTGTTCTTAGTGCCCAGATGCAATACCAAAGTAATGAACTCACGCGTTATTACTATGGTAGCCACCGAGATGAGGCGTCGGTTGGCTTTTCTATCTATCAACCAAAGCATGCATTTAACGCAAGCATGCAAATTACATATCAGTACCAAATTAATGAACAGTGGCGCGTCATATCAGATCTGAAATGGCAGCGCCTTGATAGTGAAATTGGCGACAGTCCGTTAGTTGCAGACCGCCATTTATTGTCTTACTACGCTGGGGTGGCTTGGAGCTTCTGATGAGTAGATTGGCAGGGTTAAACAGCATGTTATTTGTAAGTTTGCTTTTAGTGCAATCAGCAAATACTTATGCTTATGCCAATAACTTCATCAAAGCCCAACCGCAAAGTTGCATTACTGCAGCAGACAGCTGTGAGGTGACGTTGGAACTCTACTGGCAAGGAGATGCTGATACATCTTATTGTCTCGAGATCAATGCGCCCAATCAGCGCTTCATTTGCGACATCCCCAATCGTGCTCACAGCTATAAACTGCCTATCGAAGCGTCGGAAGATATTTTGATTTATTTGGTTAAAGCGCAAAACAAAGCACGAGTGGCGCAGGTAAAGGTAAAAGTAAAAAAGCATACTTTAAGCCAAAAGCGTCGTAAGGTTGCATGGAGTATTTTCTAATGAACAAACAACAAAAATCGATTCTCTACGTCGAAGACGATCTAAAACTTGCAGAACTAATCAGCACCTTTTTGACCACCAATGGTTTTAATGTGTGTCATATTGATTCGCCGCATATCGCCACATTTGAAATGCTTAAAAAGCGCTATGACTTGGTGCTCATGGACATTGGTTTACCAGAAACTGACGGTTTTAAGGTGTTTGAAGAATTGCAGCGCCAACATGCCTCAGTACCTGTTATCTTTCTAACTGCGCGTCAAAGTCATATAGATCATATTCATGCCTTAGAACTGGGCGCTGAAGATTACCTTACCAAGCCAATTTCGCCTTCTATTTTGTTGGCGCGCATTAACCATTGTTTACGTCGCAATGAATTAAAATCATGCGCTAAAAATGCGGCGCAATCACAAACATTGACCATTGGTAATTTAGTCATCAATCGCTATCAGCGCCAAGCCAGCCTCAATGGCGACCGTCTTGATTTGACCACTGGAGAGTTTGATCTCCTTGAAAAGCTGGCTTTCAATGCCGGTGAGGTTGTCAGCCGAGAGCATCTCTTCGAGGCTGCGATTGGTCGTAAATATGATGGCCAAAACCGCACTATTGATGGTCGAGTGAGCCGTTTGCGCAAAAAATTAGGCGATGCAGAAGAGCAGCCAAGCCGTATTATCACCGTGTGGGGTAAAGGTTACATTCTTTCTCCGGATGCCTGGGTTTAAAACACGTGCTGAAGGTTTATGCGTATTTATTTGGTGCGCTAGTATTGTGTTTGGGGGCGAGTGCGTGGCTCATTAATGAGCAGATAAACACCGCTCCTATCGCCAGCAAAGCTGAACTGATGTTCGCCAAATCGCTGTTAAATAGCAATGATAATAGCAGCGGTGAATTCGACAACCTGATTAAAACCAAAGCAGCCACAGAGATTCATTTCGATAAACCAATACAACAAAAATTGGCCTCTGGCGAAGTGGTTGCCATGCTCAGTGAGCAAAATGATGTTTACTTTTATTACTTACAGGCGCAACAGCTAAAAGTACTCGGCCCCCTACCGCGTGTTGAACCCGAAGCCCACCAAGGCATTGTCAGTGGTCTATTTTATTTTAGCGTTGCACTGGCTGTGCTGATCGTAAGTTGGCCATTGCTGCACGATTTGAACCGCTTACGCCAAGCCAGTAAAGCCATCTCACAAGGTGACTTTTCAGCCCAAGCCGCACTCGGCAAAATCAGCCCTATAAAGCGTATTGGCGATGCTTTTGATGACATGGCGCAGGCATTAAAAGAGCAAAATGACTACCAACGCCAACTCATTAACGCCGTTTCCCATGATTTCTTAACCCCTATTAGCCGAGCTAAATTTGCGCTCGAAATTAACCGCGATATGGGAGAGTCGAGTTTTGATAGTAGCGGCGTGCTACAAGATATAACAGAGTTAGAAATGCTGGTAGAGGAGTTTTTAACTTACGCTGAGCTCAACCAATGCCAGCCAGCTATTCGCCCAAGTGTGCATCACGCCAGAGAGCTACTTGAGCAAGCGTGTGATAAGTTTCGAATCTATCATGACATCGATATCGCGATTCATTGTCACTGCGATACCATTGAAGTGGATAGGCGCAGCTTCTTAAGAATCATGCAAAACCTCATGAGCAATGCCATTCGTTTTGCCAAAACAACAATTCACGTGCATTTACAACACACTGATCATGGGATCGAGTTACGGGTAGAAGATGATGGCCCGGGCTTTAACGACAAATTGAGTCCTAAATTATTACATGCTTTTGTTAAAAATCATCAGGTAGCTAAGCGTGAGCAAACGGGTGTTGGCTTGGGACTATCGATTATCAGCAAACTATGTGCATGGAATGAAGCCGATATTCACTTAGACAAAAGCGCCTCCTTGCAAGGCGCCTGCGTGCGGATAGTGTTCTAGCTCACTTGCTAAAAGTGACCGCGCCTGTAACTATAGTTCGATAACGTCACAGGGAACAAAGCACAAAAATGACAAGCCAACACATCGTAGTGATTGAAGATGAGCGCACCATCGCCGATACCTTGATACATGTGATTGAACAAGCCGGGTTTAGCGTAAGTTGGTGTGCGACGGCACAGCAAGGTTTAGCAGCGCTGCATAGTCAGCATACAGATTTGGTGTTGTTAGATGTTGGTTTACCTGATGGCAATGGCTTTGAGCTTTGCAAACAGATCCGCAGCTTTAGCTCTGTGCCGATAATCTTTCTCAGTGCCAGAAACGATGAAATTGACCGTGTGGTTGGTTTAGAAATCGGTGCTGATGATTACGTTACCAAGCCATTCAGCCCCCGCGAAGTATTGGCCCGTATTAAGCTTCGTATTGCCAAGGTACAACCTCAGTCCACACCCGCCGCACACGTTACAGAGATGGGCCTACATCCGCAGCAATATGACTTTTTTGTTGGCACGCAAGCATTGCAGTTAACCGCGCTTGAATACAAGCTACTCAATAAGCTATTTAGCCACCCCAAACACGTTTTTAGTCGAGAGCAGCTAATGCAGGCGAGTGACATGGCTAATGGCACACATTATGAGCGCAATATCGACTCTCATATCAAAGCGGTTCGACAGAAATTGAAGGCGCATGATTTAGCGGATGTGATCCACACTAAACGTGGCTTTGGGTATTTCTATGAGCCTAAATAACTCACCTGGCTCACGCATCGATAAACTATTTCAATGGCCAAAAATCCCCTTGGGATTCAGGCTGTTTTTACTTTATGTGGTGGTGGTGATCCTGACGACGTATGTGGTCAGCTCCACGGTGATACGAGAAATTAAACCGACAGTGCGTCAAGTTAGCGAAGAAACCTTGGTTGATATGGCCAACTTGCTGGCCACACTAGCAACCCCTTATATGCAGCAAGGAAATTTAGCGAGCAGTGAATTCTCAGAGCTGCTTGTTCATTTTGGTAAACGTGATCCGCAGGCCGCTATTTGGGGCATGGACAAAAGCAGCATTAATCATCGAATTTATATTACAGACGCTGACGGTATTGTGCTGGTGGACTCGTGGCAACAAGATGTAGGCGCGGATTTTTCGCGCTGGAACGATGTGTACCTGACATTACGCGGTGAATATGGCGCGCGCTCAAGCGCGCAATCAGCCGATGATCCCAATTCAACCGTGATGCATGTAGCCGCCCCCATTAAAGTCGGCGATAACATCATCGGCAGTGTTACTGTGGCTAAAGCTAATCGTTCCGTGCAACCCTTTATCGACAATGCCAAATATCGAGTTTTAACTTGGCTGGTAGTGATGAGTGTGGTGGCCTTGCTGTTGGGGGCGTTGATTGCTTGGCGGATTAATCGCGCCTTGGAAAAATTGGCTGACTATGCAGCCAAAATGGGCCGTGGAGAAAAAGCGAAAAAGCCGGTATTTCGAATCTTTTATGAATACGCCCAACTGAGCGATGCGCTTGGGGATATGCGCGCCAAACTTGATGGTAAAAATTATGTTGAGCAGTATGTGCAAACCCTTACTCATGAACTCAAAAGTCCGCTAAGTGCAATTAAAGGTGCGAGCGAGTTACTGCAAACGCCATTATCAGAGCAAAAGTTACACCTATTTGCGGGTAATATTGAGAAAGAAAGCGAGCGTATGCAGGATCTAATCGACAACTTGCTGCAACTTGCGCGGCTGGAAAAACAGCCACAGCTGCAATCTCGCGAGCAGGTCTTACTGGCACCTATGATCACTCAAATTTGTGACTCCATGCTGGCGCGAGTGACCAGAACAGGGGCGTCCTTGAGTCTTGACTGCGATGAACACAGTTATGTGCTTGGCGATGCATTTTTAGTCCAACAAGCGCTCTACAATCTAGTAGAAAACGCGTTTGACTTTGTGGCCGCAGATGGTGATGTGCAGATAATTGTTACCCAAGAGCTGCATGAAACACGCGTTGCGGTGCGCAACCAAGGCCCGCACATACCCGATTACGCACTTGATAAAGTTCGAGAGCGCTTTTACTCCCTGCCAAGAGCTGATGGCCACAAAAGTACAGGCTTAGGGCTGACATTTGTAGAGCAGATCATGCAGCTACATCATGGGCAGCTACATATAGAAAATACCCCAGACGGCGTGTGTGTAACGCTTATTTTTAAAACTCCATAAAGTCTCCACACACCCTACACCTGAACTCCAAATTAGAGGAATAGGCTTATGCCTATATCATCACATGGAGTTAAATAAATGAGACAAAAATTAGGTAATAAATTACTCATTATCGCGGGATTAACCTTGGTGTTGCTGGTGCCAATAATGTTGATCAAGGGGCTTATCTTTGAACGCTCCGCACGCTTGAGCGAAGTACAACAAGAAATAGCTCGCAGCAGTAGCGGCGAACAAACGGTGATTGGTCCGTTTTTGTATGTGGAGTCATTAGTACAAAAAAATAACGACCAAGGTCAGAGCTACACCATCGTTAACAAGCAGGTGATTTTGCCAGATGAATTAACGTGGCAAGCGGACCTCACTACCTTCGAAAAATACCGTGGTATATACAAAGCTAACCTTTATCGCTCTCAAAACAGCATCAATGCCACCTTCTCAACCAAGATGCTACAAACCTACGCAGACATGAATGTGACCAAAGTAAATTTGGTGATGGCGGTGGAAGATATCCGCGGTATTGGTGTCGGCAGTGAGGTGAAATTAGCCGGTGAGCAGCGCAGCTTCCTACCTGGCACCCAATTAAAGCAACTCGCCGGTGGTGTGCATGTGCCATTGGAAATGAGCGCTCTGTTAGAGCTGGAAACGCTTACCACGCAAGTGACTCTGAACCTGCAAGGTATGACACGATTTGCCATCGCGCCTATCGGTGAAGAAACACATTTTTCCATGAACGCAGATTGGCCGCACCCTAGTTTTGTTGGTGATTACTTACCAATCGCAACGGACATAAAAAATAATGGCTTCACAGCAAATTGGCAAACCAGCTTTTTTGCTACGAACATGCAGGATATGTTTGCTAATTGTATGAGTAGTAAGGGCATTTGTAATGACTTGCGTGAAAGAAACCTAGGTGTAAATTTGGTGGACGGAGTCGATCACTATTTAAAAAGTCATCGTGCGACTAACTATGCCACCTTGGTGTTGTTTTTAGTATTTTCGAGCTTTTTCTTGCTGGAGATTTTGCGCAAAGAGGCTATTCACCCTGTGCAATATGGATTTGTTGGCTTGGCAATAGCGGTATTTTATCTCTTGCTGGTGTCGCTTAGTGAGCACTTTGGTTTTAATTTAGCGTATGGCGTATCAGCGCTGGCATCAGGGTTGTTGCTCAGTATTTATGTGGCTGGCATGCTGCGTAGCAGCAAACAAGGAGGTCTATTTTTCATCGGCATTAGTTTGTTGTATGGCGTGCTGTTTAGTCTGTTGTCGGCGGAAGACTATGCCTTGTTGATGGGCGCGATATTGGTGTTCGCCGTATTGAGTCTCATTATGATGCTAACCCGCAAATTCAATTGGTACGGACCCAACGAATAAACCTAAGCAATGGCACCTATCTCTAAGTCGAGGTCGGGATAGGTGCGAAATAAAGTGCAGTCTTCAATGAACTTAGTCGCCTGCACCAAGGTCTTTAGTACACCATGTGTATCGAAGACATAAGGACATGTTTTTTAGAACGATTCTCATCTCATTGCTGCTGCACTTAATCGTGCTGTGGTTGTTATTGCGCACGCCGACCCCTGCGGTCATGCACAACCTAGATGTGGCGCAAAAAAAACCTTAAGGTGGTGATGATCACGCTTCCTACACCGCAGCCTGTGGCTGCCGATACTCCTCGCTCCGAGGTTGAGATTATTGAGCCAGAGGTGAATGTTCCTGAGTTACAAAATGAATCGGGGGAAACATCGTCATTGGCACAAGTTGGTGAGCGTCAGTCTTCACCTAAACCCCTGAGCAATTTGACAACTAAGCCTCAAGACCAAGCATTACCAACGTCGCAAATTAAGACCATCGATATTTATACTAATTTGGAGCAACGTGTGGCAAGTGCCTACGCACAATCAAAAGAAAGCACTTGATCAACTGCCCCATAACACGGCAACGGTGCCTAAAGACGTGTTACATAATTCCCAACAAATGAAGGTATTGGCCGGTGATGTAGTGTCAGGAAACTATCGATTTGAACAAAATGGTCGTTGTTTCGTGATGCTAGCTTCCTCGCCTATGTCAGATTCGGATATGCCTGCGGGTGACGTGCCCTGTGCCGATGCTAAGGGTAAAGAACAGGCCGCATTGAATGCGGCCATGGATAAGTGGTTAAAGTAAATTATGAGCGCGATAAGAATACTTTTATGGTTTCACCAATGCGCAAGGTGTCTTTAGATAAGTTGTTCCATTGTTTGAGTTTGGCGACTGTCACATCGTAGTGGCGGGCAATCTTCCACAGGCTTTCTCCTGATCTCACCTTGTGTTCAATTTGCTCATCGGCTAATACAGGTAAAATCAGTTTGTCGCCAATACGAATGCGATCAGATTGCAGGTTATTAAATGCCTTGAGCTGGCTGACTGTCAGTTCATAGCGTTTGGCTATCACGCTCAGGCTATCACCTTTGCTGATCGTGTAATGATGCCACTGGCTGTAATCGCTGCTTTGCTGTTTGGCGATGATACTCTGCCAGTGTTGCTTTTTGTTCGCAGGAACCACTAGGTGTGGCGAGTCGATAATCGCAGGAAAACGGATCACACCATGGTTGAGATTCTCCAGCTCGCGCCATTGCTTTTTATCCGCGAGGATCACTGCGCCTGTCATAGGCAAAGTGGTAATTGCAGATTCATTGGCAATAGGCGGAAACTCCATCTTTTTGTGCTTGAGTAGCTGCACTGCCGCGAGTAGCTTAGGAACATAATGACGGGTTTGTTTCGGTAAACTAAGCGCAAAAAAGTCAGTACTCTTTCCTGCTTTTTTATTCTTCTCTATCGCTTTAAATACACGGCCTTCACCAACATTGTAGGCAGCAATGGTGTGATACCAATCACCGTCAAAACGCTTGTACAAATATTCCAAAAAATCCAATGCCGCATCGGTGCTGTTGATCACATCTTGGCGACCGTCATACCACGGGCTAATTTTTACCCCGAAGTATTGCGCCAATGCCGGTGTAAGTTGCCACAGCCCTGAGGCATGTTTGTGCGAATAGGCGCTGGCATCAAAGTCGCTTTCAATCAGGGGCATTAACGCCAGCTCAATAGGGAGGTTACGCTTTTCTACTTCGGTGACGATATGGAAAAGATACGGCTGTGCGCGGCGGCTGATCTCCTCCATGTAATTAGGATGAGACAAATACCACTGAATACGGCGCATTACATCAGGATGGGTGCTATCAGCAAAGCGCAATTGCATACGAATACGCTGCCATACATCATCTACTTCTTGAGGAGATTCTTGTGGAGTATCGGTTGCGATTTTATCCCCTTGTTGTGGGCTTTGAATATCGTCTGACGCAGGTGTGTGTTGTTGTCGTTGTTCTGTGATCTGCGGTTGTGGTTCAGGTTGTGTGCTTTGACACGCGCCGAGTAAAGCCGCGGCGCAGAGAATAAAAATTCGAGACATAAAAAACACTCAAAATTCGAGTTAAAAGAATAATGAGCTTAAAGAGTCAGGCTGAACACACAGTGAGTTTGCAGTGATGGCGCGACGGCTCATTTCATTATTATTGCTTTGATAGACAAACTATTTTTTAGATAGTTCTATCTTATTTGGAGACACAAAAAAACCCGCCATGGGGCGGGTTTTGTTCTAGAGCGTGTTGACCTTAACAGCTGCGCTTTTTACGGCGCAGGAATGCAGTTAGCGGCAGTAGTAAAGTGAATAAATACAGAGAGCCTGAGCTACTGCTTGATTCTACTTCTTCCACTAATACCCTCACTTCTTGCTCTACCGATTCAACACCATCAGTAAGAACCGCCGTGAAAGTATGCGCACCTAAAGTCAGTCCACTTACCTGAGTTACCAAGCTTGAAGGTGAGCTGATAGTGCCTGGACCTTGCCATGAAATAGACAGGGTGTCGCCATCGACATCATAGGAAGCAGACGCATTAAGCTCTACAGTATCACCTTCAACGATGGTTAAACCTGATGTTGCTATCATCAACGTAGGAGCATCATTTTCTGGCATTACATTCAATGTAAATTGCGTTGAATGCGCATCCGACGGGAAGTATTTGTCAGCAACAGTAACGGTTACTACCGTAGTGCCTGAGAAGTTGGCGACAGGAGCAATATCAATCGTGTCACCTGACTCATGGCCATGTACAACGGCTTCAATGTGCTCGCCTGTTACGCTAATCACGTTACTATTTTTGTCTGTATCATGATAAACAACCTTGATACCTTCGAGCATCGCATCTTCAGCAACATTCATGTCAGCCATTTGTGCAACGGTGATGTTGCTCGGTGATGTTATTACTAGCTCATGCGATGTTGAGTCCATGCCATAGACATCACTCATTACCTTGATTGGTAGGCGTTGACCCGTTGCGGTGTTGTCCATTTGTACTTTGAAGCTTAAGTTGAACGTTGTTGATTCAGGACCTTGATAGTCATAACACACAACTAAACCATCCTTGATCACGTCACTCATGTCTCCATAGTGGAACTGTGTTGCTAAACCACCATAAGTTGGGCCATAAGTGCCGCGAGGACCATAGAAACCATACAAGCCAATACTCGCATCATTTAAGCCCAGTAACCATGGCGTAATTGGCAGATTACTTTCTTCAGCGAATGTAATGTTGTCGTAAGCCATAACCACTTCATGTTGGTTATCGCCATAGTGGTACTCTAGATTGATGTACGTTTGGAAGTCGTATGAATCTTGCCAGCTTAGCCATTGTGTTTCGCCTGTTTGCCAATCGTACATTGGAGTGGCAGTGCGAGCATCGTCCCATTCGATCAACAAGGCTTTTGGTGCATCGTTATACACAATGGTAATACCGCTCGATTCCTGATCAGGGATCCAATCAGGTACTAGCTCCAAAGGTGTACTTAATGAGCCATCGAATGTGCTACCACGAAACATTGGAGCAATCATGGTATCCGGCATGCCTGTAAAGCTCAGCATAGTTGCATCGAATTGGTAGTGATCAGCCCAGAACTGTGGTCCATGGTCAAACTGCACCCAACCTTGCGGACTAATATTGATGCTACGATATTGCATGTGCTCCTCATTTTCATAAGGGGCAAATACATGGTCATCACCTTGGAATAAATCGGTGAATTTGAAGCGATATTGGTCTTGATACGAACCACCAAAACTTGGCTTAAAGCCTTCGTCATGTAAGTTGATATAACCACCATCCGCACTTAATGGCATGCGACAAGATTGATCGGTTACATTGGTCGATACCTTGTACTCACGCGCCCAGCTTTCTGAGTTTTGTTGAGTACCTGTTACCGTAATCGTATTGTCCGCAACTGACACATTACTTTGTGTGTAGTGAATATTATCAACAGTCGCAGAACCTTCCACATACTGCATGCCTTGAGGGATCACAGCAGAGATAGCAAAGTCGCGGTCTAACCCAGAGGTGTTAGCCAACACCTCGACGTTGACATCAATTACATCACCCGCTTTTGCCTGAGATTGACTGGCTGTTGTGGTGACGTCATCTTGTCCTCGGGTAATGTTGAGAGGGATTGCTCCCATATTGCCTGCATCATCGGCAGATGAGCCTAAGTCAATTAAGCTATATACACGTTCACCTTGTTGCCAGTTCGCAAAGTCCCAATCAATGTGTACGTCCACACTGTGAGTATTTGCATCAACAATCGTGTCAGTGCTAACAGTGATGTTGGCAGCAGGATTATCGCTAATTACACCCATTGCTACTTCATAGGTGTCTGAAATGTTGTCAGCAAACCACGAGTTTTTGTAGTTGTGGAAGATAACCCAATATTTACCTGGCTCAGGGTCGCTAATGCTACAGAAGTCATTTTCAGTGGCAGAGTAAGACCAACAAATGGTTTCATCTAGGAAACTGATTTCACCATCGTTATTGATATCTTGGCCAATAAACACATCCAAATCACCGAAATCAACAGGCTCTTTGGCCGTTGAAGAAACGTGACGAATTACATCAGCAAAAAGACGCTTTGAGCCCATTGGTACATCAATCCATCTCACCGCAGCACCGTTAAGATCACTGTCAAAGTAAGGTGAAACGGTATCATCGTCTTGCGCCATTGTGAGTATTTCAACAGGTGCTTTGGCTGCTGCAAATGCACGGCCATTAAACTCTGCTAGACGAGATACTGGCATATCTTTAATTGTGTATTGGCCCTTATCGCGATGTGCTTCAATATTAAGAAGTTGCGGTAAGTCGTTACGTGAAAAACGAATTTTCATTGGCCAGTGAGCATTTGGTGTATCTGCATCTGCAGACTCCAGCGTCACATTGCCAAACAGATAGCTGTTCTCTGGACTGCTATTTTGCGTGACTGCATCAAGAATTTTCGCAGTGACTATGATGGTCTGAGACTCACCTGCTTTTAGGCTAAAAGTAGCAGGAGAAGCTGAAATCTCTACGGATACCGCATCGTGATTCGGTGTGCCAGTTACTGTCCATGTGCCATCTTTAGTGGCGGTAACTGTGCGCATCCAACTACATGTTTGCTCACACGATGTGTCTACTAATGTAGGTAAGTTAAGAGTGGTAGGGTTACCACCATTGCGTGGGTTGGCCAGTTCCATGTTGATGGCTGTTTCATCCATCACCAAGCCAGCATTAACTGCTGCGGCCACGTTGATTAGACCAGAGCCGCCACGTAAATACGGATCGCGGCCAGAACCATCGTCCATATCAGCATTTGCCGTCATTTGTGCGGCAGATTGAACTTCCGCAACACTCCAATGCGGGTGAGCTTGGCGGATTAGCGCTAAGGCACCAGCAACATGCGGCGATGCCATTGATGTGCCGTCGATGACATTCCAATCTGCGGCAGATGGGTAGGCGGTAAACGGTTGATCATCAGACCAAGGCGCAAACACTTGCACACCCGGTGCGGAGATGCTCGGCGTCAATGTGCCGTCAAATTTAGGGTTTTGTTTTGCTGAGGTAAATGAGGCAATAAGGTTTTGTTTGCTTTCATCGACGGTTGCAAATGCATTTGCTTGTGAAATGGTGGCCATATGGTTTGAACCTGAAGCCATCCAAGCAAGCACTTTGTCAGCATCTCGTTTGCCAATATGGATACTTGGTAGCGGGTACATGTCGGTAACTAAGGCTGAGCTGCTACCATACAGCGATTGGTTATACAGAATGAAACCGCCTGCGCCAGCCGCTTTTACATGTTCGGCCTTTGCCATGCGTGGCATATTTGAGCGCTCACACATAACAATTTCGTCGCTGCTAAAGGTGTTTGGTGCAAACTCAGAATCACAGCTTTTATCACCGTAATTTTCAGCAGAAACCAAGATGCCAGTGAAGCCTTCAGAAATACTCGCTCCGGTAATTTCAGCAGGTGCCGTGGTATCACCACCACTAAACTCTCCCAGTGTTTTCTCTTCAACATCAAAAGTACGGCCATGGTGCGTTGCTGCAACGTTTAGGAGCCAAGGTGAGTTGTGGTTTGTCGGTGAGTTAAAACCACCATTACCAGCGGCAGCCGCAACCGATATCCCTGCTGCATACGCAGAGAAGAATGCCTGTTCAATTGCTTGCTCCCAAGGGAAGCCATCACCACTGATTGAATAGTTAATAACATCGACGCCATCAAGCACAGCCTGCTCAATTGATGCCAACGTCGCTTCTGTAGGGCAACCGTAATATGGGTTTGTAACGCCATCGCCACCGTAGCACGCTTGGTACATGACGACGTTTGCACGCGGGGCAACACCCGATACTTGTGTTACATAGCCTGTATCGCGGCCATCGCCAGTATTCCCTAGCGTGTCTGGGTCTGCATCAAAGCTCGGTAATTGCAAAGGTGCTTCAAATACCACATTACCGGCAGCCGTGCCTGCTACATGAGAACCATGACCGTTATAGTCTTCACCAAAATAAGGGCGAATTTCCTGTGGGTTCCATGGATTATGATTTGGGTACCCTGGTTGGAAGTACTCTGCATCGTACATGTCAGCAATGATATCCCAGGTATACACACCAATAAGCTTGTCGTTACAGCGCTCGGCGAATTCCTCTAGCTGACACTGGCCTAAATAATTACCTTCACCTAAGGGGTTGGTATGGTCATAACCGTCATCACTAACGTCTGCAAAAGACACATGGTCGCTGTTAATACCGGTATCAATAATACCTATGACTTGACCCTCACCTTTATATGCCAAGCCATCATGAGAGCCCTGCCCAGTCCAAAGCTGATCTGCTTTGATCACCTGAGGACCAACATCAGAGTCGATGGTATGTAAAATTGAGCGCTCAATGCTCACAACACGGTCTGATTTAGCCAGTTGTGCCGCGTCTTGTTGCGTTAACTCTGCAGTTACAGCGTTGAGCGTTGCAGTGAAGCGTCTACGCACATTGAGTGGTACACCTAGGGTATGCGCTTCGCTGACAAAAGCGCTTTGCTCGTCGTGCAAATATGACTGGTATTGAGAGATATGGCTGGAATGTGCACGAGAATTAGTAAATAGCTTATTGCTGTGTGGCTGACTTGCCGTGCGCTGTCCATATTGTGTTGCTGAAACAGGTTGCAATACGGTGGCAGGGATACCGTTTACACCACCCTGATAGGTCGCGATTGGCGCGTCTTTGAGTTGAATGATGTACACATTAGTGCCGGTAACATCTTGCTCGAAAGTGAACTTGTCTTCTGGCTTTAACTTTTTAAAAACACGATTTGTAGCGCCTTGTCTCAATTTGGGATTCAGAGAATCAAATTGCTTACGCTTGTTTTCAATTGACTCTTTTTTGATATCAATTTTTTCTGCTGAGATGTTCAGCGGTTGCCAGCCTTGTGAGACTGATGCCGCTATTCCTGCTGAATAGAGCGCCGCCAGTGTGGCAGCTGAGATTGCTTTGAGTTTCAAAACAAATCCTCCCGGTTAATTGTTATTAGAAGTGCTAAAAAGCAATCTCTATAAAAGCATGAGGAAAAGGCTTTACTTGTAGCAAAGTGTCCGAAATTACATGGAAACAGCGGTGAAATTAGAGGCGTGACTTATTATAAGGTTATGATTTATATCGCTATTTTTGATTTAGGTGATAAATGTGCAAATTTGTATGATGCGTAAATGTAATATTATTTTCTTGTTATATATCAATGTGTTGCTTTTATGGGTAATTGAGTTTTTGCAATTTTTAAGACTTCACCAATATTGCTTAAGTTATGCTCGTTTAAGTATAGTTCAGCCCTAACTACCACGACTCGGCTGTGTTATGAAACTTGCCATGAATTTGTTCGCTTTAGCGACGATACTGACCTCTATGAGTGTCAAATCAACACAAAGTGATTATATCTACCAGCCAAGTAACTCATGGGTTTTGGGGGCTGCTTTTGGTTACGGCAAACTCGCAAGTCCATTAAAAGGTAGACAAGAAATCCCTTTATACATCCTGCCTGACGTTCGCTATTACGGTGAAAGATTTTCACTGGATAATTTAAATGCCTCATACGCGTTGATAGAAAAAAAAGGTTGGGTTGTCGAGCTGATAGGCTCACAAAACTTTGATGGTGTGTATTTTCCTGGTAAGCATCGACAAGAGTATGGCGCATTTGCAGGGTCATTTTCAGGGTCATTTTATGATCTGCTCACACCTCGGCCTGCGGCCCCTGCGCATCGCTCAATGTCTTATCTGGGCGGAGTAGAGACGCGTTTTTATGACTCACAGTGGGTAAATGTTTATATCTCGTGGCAAAAAGATGTGAGTAATGTTCATCATGGCAGTGAAACGAAACTAAGACTGCTAAAAAATATCAGCCTACAGCCATTTCAAGTGTCTCTTGAGGGGCGACTCACATACAAGAGTGACGCCTTGTCGCGTTATTATTTCAGTGTTCGAGAGGGCGACATTGTCAGTGGCGATCATCACTATCAGGCAAGCGCTACCCTTGATTGGTTGCTAGGAGTAAATGTTGCGTATCCTATGAGTGAACAGCTCGCGGCTGTTGCTTCCTTTCAGCAGCAATGGTTTGGTGGAGGTGTTAATGACAGCCCACTGCTGAGAACAACTGCTCCTTACAGCTTCTTCGTGGGGATAAAATATGTGCTTTAGGCCATTGCTTATCACCACGTGTTTCGTTTTTATCACGGCGCTGAGTTTTAGCGTCAGTGCACAAAACGAGATCAAGGAATTTTCAATAAAGCCAGCGTTATGCATTGTTGAGCAAGAAAAGCTGTGCCACCAACGGTTCATATTTTACTGGCGGTTAACGCAGCCAATGCAAGCGTGTTTGTTCAAAGCCTCTGAGGATGAGCCCTTGCACTGTGCGTACACCAAAGAAGTGAAGTTAACGAAGGATATCGTCTTACTCGAATCTCAAGAGTTTGAGTTACGCTCGCCTCAACAGGCAGTGAAAGAGACAATATTTGTGCGCCAATTACGTGCTGATGTGCGCCAAGTGCGCCGCCATATATGGAGTGTTTTTTGATATGCACACAATTGAGTATCGTATCTTGCTGATTGAAGATGATCAGCGTCTCGCTCGTTCAATTTGTGATTTTCTCAGTAGCAATGGCTTTATTGTTAAGCATTTCGTTAACGGCGATAACCTAGAAAGTATTGTGAGTAGTGGTTCTATTGACCTAATTCTATGCGATGTCATGCTGCCAGGGACAAACGGCTTTGAAATAGCTCGGGCGATTCGAAATAAATTCGACGGCCCTTACATTTTTATGTCGGCCTTAAATGACAGCTACCATCAACTCAAGGGGTTTAAACTCGGAGCGGATGATTACATAACTAAGCCCGTTGAACCTGAATTGCTGTTAGCGCGCATTAACGCGTGTCTGCGACGCGGCCTGCCCTATAAAGAAAATCAAAACGTGATCGAAATTGAGAACCTGACGATTGATAAGCCAAATCGCGTCGTAAAAGTTGATGACCAACCCATTGCGTTGACGCGATGTGAGTTTGACTTACTGTGGATTCTTGCGTCTCAGCAAGGAAAGGAAGTGAGTAGAGAGTTCTTGTTCGTTAATACTGTTGGTAGGCAATACAATGGTTCTGATCGCACAATCGATGGGCGTGTGAGCAGGCTAAGAAAGAAACTTGAGCAGTATCAGAATCTAAAGTGTGAGGTTGAAACTCTCTGGGGACAAGGCTACTTACTCTCGGTGAAAAGCCAATGATCAGTCGATTAATTCAATACTACTTTGTTGTCGTGCTGGTGCTATTTTCACTTATTTTAACCGCTGACTTTTGGTTTCAGCGTCACAATGAGTCTGATAAGCCTCATGGCATGACACAGAGCTTACACCTGCTATTAGAGCTTGCACAACATCATTGCGCGACGGTTGATTGTGACGCGTCGACAACGTTTTCATCAACGCAACTCAGGTTGCTTGAACGGGCAAATTTTGTCTTACCGCAGAGCTACTCTACGCGCTTTTCTCAGCAACAACCGTTAGTGGTGAGCGATAAATCAGAGCTCTATTTTTACTACCCTTTTTCACCCCGTTATGTGCTTGAAATAGGCCCTTTACTTGTTGATGAGCCCACATACTGGCGTTGGTACAGTGTATTATTCTATGTTGTTTTAGGTGTCGCCTTTTTACTTATTTTATGGCCTTTATATCGCGATATATGGCGAATAAAAGAAGCAACTGAGCAGTTCGCTCAGAGTAAAGATCTCGATAACCTAGCAGTGCCTTCGTCTCGTTTTTTCAAGCCAGTGACAGATACCATTAATTGGATGTTGCACAAAATAGCCAAACTCATGGCGTTGCAAAAGGAGCTCTCAGGTACGCTATCTCATGAGCTCAGAACGAATTTATCGAGATTAAAGTTCACCTTGGCGACGCTGAATGAGGATAACCTTGATAAAAGCAAAGTCTTGTTAAAACAGGACGTGGTAGAAATTGAAGCGCTGATAGAGCAATACTTGAACTTCTCAAAAGCGGAGCACGAGCAACCACAGCTGGAAATAAAGGAGCACCGCCTGTCGGCGACAATCAACGGATATTTAGAGCAATTGAGCACGTATAGCCACAAAGATTATGTATTTTCAGTTGCAGACGATCCCGTAGTAAAGGTCGACTTACCCTTTTTATCTCGTGCTATCAAGAACTTGATTGACAACGCTTTTAAGTATGCCGACAGCCAAATAAAGCTCACTTTGGTTATAAAACAGCAACACCTAGTCCTGCGTGTTGAAGATGACGGCAGTGGGGTAAACGCGCAAGAAATTGATGAGCTTTTCCTGCCTTACACGAGACATAATAATACTCAATTAGGCTACGGCTTGGGGCTAGCGATTACCAAAAAGGTCATTCATTGGCATGGTGGCGATATTCACGTGCGAGAAAGTGACACTCTTGGCGGAGCATGCTTTGAGATGCGTATCCCTACAGCGTAAAGCAAAAAATATGTATTTTTTTTAATCGGTCTGTGCACTTAAAACGTTTAATTCTTGGTGAGCATAAAGAGGAGCTTTTCCATGCAAGCAAACGAACTAAAAGCAGCACTGGCCGATAACCAATACAACGCCATCATCCTGAGCTATGCCGACGCTAACCATTATCTAGCCGGTGCATTAGACTCGCAGGGCAACTACCATATTCTGGGCGACAATCGCCAAGCCATGAAGCCGTTTAATTCACTCAGAGAAGCGGAGCAAGCACTTGCTAACTTGGGAGCGACCAAGGCGCTGTTGAAAATGCAATCTGCATATGATGAGTGTGGACCAAGCGATGGCTTGATGGATCATATTTCAGACATGGAAATCCGTAATCTCACCTAGGCGTTGGCTGGCACCATGTCAGCCTAAGTTCGGCAATAGCATCCCATCGCATTACTGACCAACAATTCACTATGATAGCCACGGGTGTAGTTGGCTATCACGGTATCGATGATCCCATCTTTGGCAGCGCAGGCGAGTCCAACAGATAGCGGCCCTGCATAAATCACGTCGTTTTGATTATTAAATAAAATGGCGGCAGGCACTGCTGGCAGCCACTCTCTGTGGCCATCAGTCAGTTGCAGTTGTGTGACCTCAATCCCTGCTTGCAGTGCATCCTTCACTACCTTAGTTTGATGCGCCTCACTGACTTTAGCGCATTGGCATGACGCATCTGAAATGATGACGAGCGAAGGGCCAGAATGGGGCGTGTTATTGACTTCTCGCGCTAGCGTTAACCACTGTGGTGATTGCAGCTGATTTTCTGGATCAAACTCCAATGCGCGCTGTTGAATCGCCCACCAAAGAGCACACACAGTGGCCATCAGCCATATTGTGCTAACGATAAGCTTCGAATACCTGCCAAACATACCGCTGCGACTTTATTAACGTTTAAGCGCTCTAAAGCGCTCTACTTGGGCCTGCATCTGCTCAATGGCACCAGCCATAAGACGAATTTGCTCATCAAGTTGCTGAATGTTATCTGCATCGCGCTCAAAGTCTTCTCTAAACTGTGCACTTTGAGTCGCAATTTCTTGGGTGTTGTCTGCTTGCTGGGCAACGATATCGTTCACACTGCGAGAGTCGTTGCGGATAGACTCCATGGTGTGTGCTACTGACGAAATAGCACCAAGCACAGAGGAGCTAAGCGACTCAACCGTCGTGATTTTCTCGATACACTCGCTCATTGATGACGTAGAGCGCTCACTGTTACTGATAAGCTCACTCAGGGTACTCGCTATTTTGTCGGTTGCTTGTTTAGATGTATTCGCCAATGAACGTACCTCATCGGCAACAACCGCAAATCCTCGGCCTTGCTCACCTGCTCTAGCAGCTTCAATTGCCGCATTGAGCGCCAGTAAGTTGGTTTGTTCGGCGATGGTGTTTATGTCGTTTAGTAGGTTTGAGATCAAGGCACAGCTGCTATCAAGCTCTTTCACCTGTTGCTGTGTTGTTTGCAGTAATTGGCCAAGGGCATGTGCTTGTTGGTCAGTTTCACTCACCTGTAAGTTCGCACTTTGCAGCTCTTCGGTAATATTGCCGTATTGCGCGAACACCCCTTCGCTTTGGCTATGCACTTGTGCAAAACCATCGGCTACCCGTTCACCCGCGTCAGTGATCCGAGCATTTTGCTCACGCTTTTGGGTTATGCCTTGGGTTAGCGTATTTTGTAGCGCATACACATGCTCTGCACTTTGGTTTAAAGCCGTTTGCTGAGTTTGTATTTCCTGTAACGCATCACTCATGGTGTTTAGCAGCGCATTAAACTGCTCCAGTGCCGTATTGTCTGGGTTATCAATTCGTACAGACAAATCTAGCTTCATCGGATCTTCACTGATACGTGAAATAGCGTGTTCCAAAGATTTACTGTTACGATGTTCTAAGAGCAGCATGTAGGCAATGTATGCCGCTATCATTGCTTCTGCGATAGCGTAAATGGCGTGGATGATCACCGTAGAGAATTTCAAGCGCTCAGCATCGAACACATAGACCCCTACCTCATTCGTTTGCATGAAGAAAAAGCTGAGATGATGCACCGCAACGAACACCAGTGCCGTGATAAAAATCTGCCAGCGGGTGAATATCACCAGTATTGCCATCAAAATAAAGATTTCGAAATGCACCTCAATGAGGCCATAGGCTTGATGAATATGTAAAAAAGAAAACATCATCAACGCCGCCGCGCACACGTGATGGGTAAGCGCACTGTTTGGGTCAGAACGCAGTAACATCACAGGCACAGAGCCAATCAAAGCACCAATGAGTGCGCCTTGAATGGCATTATCAAAGAAAAGTCCAAGCACAATGGACTCAACGAATAAGAAGACGATCAGCGATGACATCAACGATGACGGTTTGACCACAGCATACCTCACTGACAAAAGCGGTTTATATGTTATTGAAGTTAGTCATTGTTTGCGCGCATCGCAAACAATAGTGTGATAAAGCTGGCACAGCACTACGTAAAGAATAGCATGCTCGATCAACTATTTACCCGCATTCGCCAGTTCGGTGGTGGTGTAGTCATTATTATAAAAATTAATACTGTTGGGGCATGTAAAGCATTGAGCTTTGCCTAAAGTTTCGACTATAATGCGCATCTTTCGAATCGAAACTTAGCAATTTCAAATGACCAAACGCAATACCCAACAGCGCCGCCATACTATCCTAAATCAAGTGAATGAGTTAGGAGAAGTGTCTGTGGAAGCGTTAGCGGAACAACTGCAAACGTCAGAAGTTACGATTCGAAAGGATTTGGCATCACTAGAACAAAGTGGCTTATTGCTACGCCGATATGGTGGTGCAATTGCGCTGCCAAGCGAAATCGTCGCCAGTGAAGCGCCGCAAGATTCATCGCGCAAAGTGGCCATTGCTAAAGCGGCAGCGGCACTCATTAAAGACCATCACCGCATTATTATCGATAGCGGCAGAACCACGGCAGCCATGATCCCAGAGCTAGCGAGCAAGCGTGGCTTGGTGGTGATGACAAACGCGATTAATGTTGCCAGCCGCCTGTTAGCGCTCGAAAATGAGCCAACCTTATTGATGACCGGTGGCACGTGGGACCCACACTCAGAGTCATTTCAAGGGCAAGTGGCAGAGCAAGTATTGCGCTCGTACGACTTTGATACCTTATTTATTGGCGCTGATGGCATTGATGTTTCGCGAGGAACCACTACGTTTAACGAACTGATTGGCTTGAGCCAAGTAATGGCTGAAGCCGCACGCGATGTAGTGGTCATGGTTGAATCTGAAAAGATTGGCCGCCGAATCCCAAATTTAGAATTACCTTGGCAAAGTGTGAGCACGCTTATTACCGACAACAACTTAGCGCCGAATTTGCGCCAAGAGATACAAGCGCATGGCATTAATGTGATCTGCGCCGAGGTCAACGAATAACGCCCTGAGCGACAACCTCAGAGCAACCTAAATTAACGTACACATACTGTGCAAATGGAGAATTTATGTGTGGAATTGTTGGGGCTGTTGCAGAACGCCCAGTAAATAAAATTTTGATCGAAGGCTTAAAGCGACTTGAGTACCGTGGATACGACTCTGCGGGCGTTGCGCTATTGCAAGGAAGTGCTTTAAATAGCGTAAAGTCTGTAGGTAAAGTTGCAGCACTTGAAAGCGCGCTGAATGAAGCGAATGTGTCAGGCACTACAGGTATCGCGCACACACGCTGGGCTACCCATGGTGGCGTAACAGAAGCCAATGCTCACCCGCATTTATCAAACAATGAACTGGCGTTAGTGCACAATGGCATTATCGAAAACCATGCCAGCCTGCGCGAAGCGCTTAAAGGCGATGGTTACACCTTCTTATCTGAAACCGACACAGAAGTTATGGTGCACCTTATTCACCAGCTTCGCCAACAGCATGATTCTTTATTGAATGCTGTTCAGGCCGCAGTGAAGCAACTTGAGGGCGCATACGGCACAGTGGTATTTGATAAAGCGAATGAAAACGAAATCATCGTTGCTCGCTCAGGTAGCCCACTGGTAATTGGCCTTGGTTTAGGCGAAAACTTTATCGCGTCAGATCAGTTGGCACTTCTGCCTGTAACGCGTAGCTTTATCTTCCTAGAAGAAGGTGATGTAGCGCGCATTACTCGTAACAGTGTAGAAATCTTTGATATCAACGGTAACGTAGTTGAGCGTGAAGTCGTTGAGTCAAACATCACCCAAGACGCTTCGGGCAAAGGCGAATATCGCCACTACATGCTTAAAGAAATTTACGAGCAACCCATGGCTGTGCGCAACACGCTCGAAGGCCGTCTGCAAGACGACCGCGTAGCAATTGATGCCTTTGGCGAAAGCGCAAATCAAATTTTTAAAGACGTAAAACACGTGCAAATTATCGCCTGTGGTACGTCATATCACTCAGGCATGGTTGCCCGTTACTGGCTTGAGCAATTTGCAGGTGTAAGTTGTAACGTTGAGATTGCCTCAGAGTTCCGTTACCGCGATTCATTCGTGCACGAAAACAGCTTGCTGGTCACTATTTCACAGTCTGGTGAAACAGCCGATACTCTTGCTGCATTGCGCCTTGCCAAAGAGCAAGGTTACATGGCGTCTATGACGATTTGTAACGTACCAGGTTCGTCATTGGTGCGTGAATCTGACTTGGCCTTTATGACCAAAGCCGGTGCGGAAATTGGTGTTGCTTCAACCAAAGCATTCACAACACAACTTGTTGGTTTATTGATGCTAACAGCGTCAATCGCGCAGGAAAAAGGCTTAAATCAGGCAGAAATCGTTAACGCGATTAAAACGTTACCTAACAAGCTAGAAGAAGCTCTGTTACTTGCTGATGGCATCGAGCAACTCGCAGAAGAGTTTGCTGACAAGCACCACTCACTATTCCTTGGCCGTGGTTCACAATACCCAATTGCGATGGAAGGTGCGTTAAAGCTTAAAGAAATTTCGTATATTCACGCTGAAGCATACGCGGCAGGTGAATTAAAGCACGGCCCATTGGCACTGATTGATGCAGACATGCCAATCATTGTTGTGGCACCAAATAACGAGCTGCTTGAAAAGCTTAAATCAAACGTTGAAGAAGTGCGTGCTCGTGGCGGTATTATCTATGTATTCGCGGATAAAGATTCACACTTCGAGTCAGACGACACCATGCGTGTTATCAACGTGAATCACGTAGAAAACGTGATAGCGCCTGTGGTTTACACCATTCCGTTACAGCTGTTGTCGTACTATGTAGCAGTGATCAAAGGCACCGACGTTGACCAACCTCGTAACCTAGCAAAATCGGTAACGGTTGAGTAAGGTAAGTTGATATTGAGCGAAAAGCCGACTTTTTGTCGGCTTTTTAGTGCTCAGGATAATCTAAGGGGTATGCGGTGCATCAAGAATGAGCGTTCGTACTCTTTACTGGGTTTGATTTATTTTTCTACATTCAAAATACAAAACTCCGCTTGTAGACAAAAACCAAATAACAGCGATAAACATAGTTATTAAATTAAATGACAACGCTTTCATCAAGGCAAAATAGTTGAAGATTACATAGGCCGCTGTTATTAGTACAAGCTTTAAGTTTTTCCAAAAAGTAAGACTTCCAACTATCATTTTTAACGGCTGGTCTTTGCCTAATATCCAATAACTTGTGATGCAATATAATGCTATAACTATGAGAACATCCCTATAGTCCTCCCTAGCTATATAAAGCGTAATGGCCATTACTGTTGTCAATATAAAGAATACAAAGGTTATCATTTTTAAGGCCACGTTATTGAAACTATCACTCTAATATTTGAAGCCAGAGAGCTAAGAGTAAAAGACAAAAAACAAGCAATACCAAAGACAAACAGCCTGTAAGAGCAAGACCCAGAACAATGCTTTGCAAGATGTACTAAAAAATCTAAACCACAAAATAAAGCCAAAAAGGTAGCTTATTTTATCTGCACCAGTCCACAGGTGGATTGGCTCACCGAGCTCTTTATGTAGCTTGGGTTGCTTTGATTTCATTAAAGTTAGTCCAATGCCATCACAAACTAACATTAATATTAAGGCTATGGAGAAGACTATTTTGCTCATTATTTTTAGTTTTAAATGTGTTTGGCTAGATTAGCCCACTTCCCTTGAGGTAGCTATGCACTCCCACAAGTGAAACCAGCAATAGCAGTCTTGACCAATTTAATAGCCCCAGATAAACATAATTAATATTGCTTTTACAGTGTTCATTAGACTTGAAGCAAAAAGATGACAATGTAATTTCAATCACTTCAGAGAAGCCAACTTTATTGCGTGTTTTATTTATTTCTTGCCTTGCTAAAAAGGTGGTTGCGGCAAACGCGATTACAATCATCACAAGATAAATCATTACGCTAATCCCTCTTTGTTGTCTCAGCCGTGCAATCCTCTACTACTTTAATCTTTATGTTTGGGATACGCATAACGTCTTATAAAGTACAAAAAAATTAGTTTGTTAATAATGACGACCACTATAAGTAAATACAATAACTCAAGGTGATTGTTCACATAGGTATTCACTGAATTGAGTTGCGTGCGGTGAATGCCTCGCTCAGCTTTCAAACTCATTAACGCAACGTCGATGTTTTGCGAGGCTGTGTCCAGTGATACAGTCGCGACTTCCTCATACGAAGCTATGACTTTGCCTAATTGATGATGTCTGAATGCATCAACCACTAATATATAAAAAACAAATACCCAACTTGCTGAAATTGTCATAAATAGTATTTTTTTACGCATATAGTCTCTTCCCAAAATATAAGTTACCCATACTATCACTGCACCGTTAGCAGCTTTTTCAATATTGGTAACTCTACGTGCCTTTTTGTGGTGATGGCATAGAAGCTTTCAGTTACCGATTCGAGTGAGGCGTAGTTTTTCAATGTACCTGCTTGTATTTCATCTTGTACAACAACTTCGGGAACAACGGCAATCGCATCGGCATCTCGGGCTAGTAGTCGCAGCATGGCCATGTCGTCTACTTCGGCATATGGTTTTAGTTGTAAGCCATGGTGTTCGCAGTACAGATCAAACTGGGTGCGGATCTCGCTGTCGCCCCCTGGCAACAGGAGTTTTACTTTATCTAAATCTTGCGGGAAGCCTAAGCCCGAAAACGCCTGCGTATTTGGGCCAACCAAACACACGCCTTGTTGCGCTATGAGTTTACATCGCCATGGCGTGGTTGAGTCAGAAACAACGGGCCGATTTGAGAGAATCAGATCGAGTTTGTGGACTCTGAGTTGCTCAAGCAAGTCGTCAAAGTTCGATGCCTTTAGTACCAACTTTATGTCTTCTTGACCGATTACTGGGCGTAGAAAGTTCTCTTGGAAGTTACGTGATAGTGTAGAAACAGAACCAATGCGCAGCGTTTGCATGCGTTGGTGCTCACCACTTTCTAAAATTGATAACAGTTCACTGCCTAAATTGAAAATACTCTCAGCATACTCAAGCACCACATGGCCAAAATCGGTTAGCTGCAATGAGCGCCCTTGACGATGAAATAGGGCTTGCTCTAGCTGCCCTTCTAACTGCTTAATTTGTGAAGATAAAGCAGATTGAGACACGTTGAGCTTTTGTGCTGCACGAGTCAAATGCCCTTCTTTGGCAACCGTCCAAAAGTAGTAAAGATGATGAAAATTTAGCTGTCTCATGCTGATTGTTCACTAAAAGAGAATGAATTGTGAATATCTATCTATTTTACATCTGGAAGTTCTCGCTGCAACATACATACTCGAAACAGCAGGTGTTTTGATAGGAGTATTTATGGCGTTGATTCAAAGTGGCTATGCGTTTGCCGCTGTGTATGGACTGGGCTTTTTTATCAGTTTATTGACTAAGCAGCATCATTGGAGTGTAGCGCGTATCACCACCTTTTTGGGTTTGCTCGCCAGTATCGCCTTGCCTGTGATTGATGCTTTTAACTCCCAAACCGCATTGCCGCACATGACCATTGTAATGGGCATTTTGGTTGCTTTATTGGGTTGGGTGATTGTTGATTACGCTTCGCGATACCTCGAGGGCGACACAGGCCAACCTCGATTCGTTCGCGCCATGTTAGCCACCTTATTCGCCGTCGCGTTACTGGTAAAAAGTGATAACCTGCTGGTAATGGCTGTGGCATGGAGTGCCACCAGCTTTAGTTTGCACTTCTTGCTCACCCACTATAAAGAGCGCAAAGCTGGGCAAATTGTTGCCCATAAAAAGTTTATTGCCAGTCGCTTAGCAGACATTTGCTTAATCATCGCCTTGTTTCTTAGTTATCACTCCTTCGGCACCTTTTCTTTATCCAGCATCGGTCAGCAACTACAGGCATTCAATGAACTCCCTGTTTTGTTAGGTGTTGCAACCTGTTTATTTGCGTTGGCAGCCATTCTTAAAACTGCACAATTGCCACTTCACGGTTGGTTAATTCAAGTAATGGAAGCGCCTACGCCCGTCTCTGCTTTACTGCATGCTGGTGTTGTGAATATGGGTGGCTTCGTATTGATTTCGCTTGCCCCTTTGCTTGATATGGCACCAAAGGTTCAGGCTATGCTGGTGGTGTTTGGTGGCATGACGGCGTTACTGGCCGGTTGGGTGATGATGACGCGGATCAGTATTAAAGTTCGCCTAGCATGGTCTACCTGTGCGCAAATGGGTTTCATGTTGCTGGAGATAGGTCTAGGGCTTTATGAATTAGCATTACTGCACTTGGTTGCACACTCAGTGTACAAAGCATACAGCTTCCTATCAGCCGGTGATATTGTGCAGCAAACCGTGAATAAAGATTACCTGCCACAATCAGCTTCAGTGAAAGGCACTGTACTTGGCGTGATTATTACAGGCGTCATTATCATGGGCACATTGTGGGTTTGGCAGCAGTGGTTGCCATCCATGACGCTCCCTACCGCAGCCATTGTCATTTTAGTCTTTGGCTTTTCTACCTTGTTGTGGCACAGCCCCTCAGCCTCAGTAACATCGGTATTAGTTGGTGTGTTTAGGGTTGTTGTGCTGCTTCACGTTTATCTTTTGTGGCATACAGGCTTCGCGCAAATCACCTCAGCTAACGAGCAGACTAGTGTTGGCTTGCTGATCTTCGTATGTGCCGTATTTACCCTGCTCTATGCTGGCCAAGTGGCGATATGCCGATACCCTCGCACCCGAGCTGTAAAGATTTTCTATCCTTGGGTATACAACGGTTTTTATTTGGATGAAACCTTTACCCGACTCACCTTCAAAGTGTGGCCAATCCAGCTCAGTGTTGAACAAGCACAAACGAAAGTTAATCGCTCAAAGACTATTAATGGAGAACGTGCATGAGTGTTCAATTAAACAGTGAAAGTAGTTCACAAACCATGTTGAATGCAGCGATTCAAGCAGCCTGTGACAGCATTGCGCCCAACTGGCCGCTCGACAAAATGATTGCGGTAAACCCTTATTGGTCATGGGTTGATAAACCGTTTACGGAAGCCGCGCACTACCTAGCGCAATTTGCCGGCTCGCCCATGGCGATGTCATTGAGCTATTACCATAAGCGCTGGCAAGCAGGGGAAATAAGCCAAGAAGATTTGGCGCACGCATTGGCATCGTCATCTGCTTTTGAAAATACCAGCCTTGATAAAGCAATCGACGCTCTCACAAGTAACAGCCACAATCCTGTGCCTGCACCTTTGCTGTGCGATACCCTTGATAGTGAACGGGACCTGCATAAAGAGCCAGCGTGGTGCGACACTATCACTCATCAGGTCGCGCAGTTCTGCGCCGCTTATTTTGATAAAGATCAGGCTGATTGGCACCCTCACAGCCGACGCACCTTGTACCAAAGTTGGCGTGAAACAATGCGTCACGACCACAGTGTGGCGCTGTTGATGAAAGCGCCGAGCATTCCAAAGCTTGCCAACAACATGGCCAAAGATCCTCGTGCGCAAATTGCCCACGCATTGGAGCAATTACATATCGCGCCTGAGCAATGGCAAGACTACTTACAAGCTGTAATGTATCGAGTCAGCGGCTGGGCGTCATGGTGTGCATACCAGAAGTGGCAAGCTAATTTGGCGCAACAACAAGACCACACGCTCATCGAATTGCTTGCGATTCGCCTAAGTTGGGAGTGCTTGGTTGATGATAAAAAGCGAGATGATGAGTCGGTATGGCAACATTGGCAACGACAATGGGGGCAACACTTCGCAGACTATGACAATGATGCCATGAGCATGCGTTTGTTATGGCAGCGCGCTCATGAGTTAAGTTATCAGCGCCAATTGAGTAACGCGCTAACCCAACCGCGTTCACTGAGCAAAACCACGGCAAAAGTGCAGGCGGTGTTTTGTATTGATGTGCGCTCTGAGGTGATCCGTCGTCACCTTGAAGCACAAAGTAACGAGATAGAGACCTTAGGCTTTGCAGGATTTTTTGGCCTACCTGTGGATTACGCACCTCTAGCTACCCGTGTTAAGCGCCCGCAACTACCGGGCTTACTGGCGCCACAAATGTCTATTTGTGACAGCGCAGGGTGTGACGAAAAAGACGCAGTGATCGCCAAACACAGAAAGGCCGCCTTGCAGCGTGAGTCTGGATGGGTTCCTTTCAATACCATGCCTTCCTCGGCTTTTACCTTGGTTGAAGCTCTGGGCCTGACTTATGTGGCCAAGCTCATCAAGCGAGTGTTACCAATCAGTGCTTCCCACCCTTCCTCTCCCGGGCTCAGCGCTAAAAATATTAAGCAACTTCGCCCTACGCTCAGCGCCGATCTCGAGCAGCAAATAACATTAGCTGAAGGGGTGCTAAAGGGTATGGCGTTAGTGGGCAAGCTTGCTCCGATGGTATTGCTAGTCGGTCATGGCAGTGAAAATGCCAATAACCCTCAGCGTGCAGGCTTAGATTGTGGCGCATGCTGTGGCCAAACCGGTGAAGTTAATGCTCGCGCCTTGGCACAGATATTAAATAACACCTCGGTACGTGAAGGATTAAAGCTGCGAGGTGTTGAAATCCCAGAGGCGACGCAGTTTGTTGCTGCACTGCACAATACCACCACAGATGACATTACCTTATTCGACACCGAACACCTTGCACATGATATGCAGCAAGCGCTCTGTCAGTTGCAAAACACTTTGGATGCAGCTTCAAGTGCTGCGCGTGTTGAGCGTGCCCCGCAGCTGGGCCTAGATAAAAGCGCGAATGATGCAAAAGCATTGCAAGCTAAAGTGACTCGACGCACTAACGATTGGGCGCAAACACGTCCTGAATGGGGACTTGCCAATAATGCCGCTTTTATCATCGCGCCACGAGAGCGCACCCGCGGGCTCAAGCTCGATGGCCGTACCTTTATGCATGAATATAACAGTGCCGCAGACGCCGATGCGGGTGTACTGGCGCAAATCATGACCGCGCCAATGGTAGTGACCAATTGGATTAACATGCAGTATTTTGCTTCTACGGTTGATAACCACCGCTATGGTTCGGGCAACAAGACCTTACATAATGTGGTTGGCGGGCGCATGGGCGTATTTGAGGGTAACGGTGGTGACCTGAGAATTGGTTTGTCGATGCAATCACTGCATGATGGCACCGAGTGGCGTCACGAACCTCTGCGACTCACAGTGGTGATTGATGCACCAGAGCAGGCGATAGCTTCGGTTATCAACAATCATGACATTGTAAAGCAACTCGTCGACAATCAATGGCTGTACTTGGCACGGTTTGATGGCGACACGCTGGCATTTTATGAGGGCGGAGAATGGCAAGCGCCGTTCGCAAAATAATATGGGCTGCTCCTCACTCCCTTACCAAGTTCCAACGCAGGTGGCGCTGCTTACCAAGCATGGTAAAGCACAGCAGCTTGCGCCAGCTTTAGCCCCGTTAGGGATAGCGCTGCATGTCACCGAGGCGTTTGATACCGACAATTTAGGCACGTTTTCGGGTGAAGTAGAGCGCACCCTATCGCCTCTGGAGTGTGCTAAGAAAAAAGCGCGTTTAGCATGCGAGTTGTCAGGGCTCAGTGCGGGTCTTGGCAGTGAAGGCAGCTTTGGTGGCGGGCCTTTGCCCGGGTTAATGAATTGGGATACAGAAATCTTGGTATTGCATGATGCACAACGAGATATCGACATTGTTGCCACAGCCGCTGGACCCGTCAATTTAAAAACCTATCAAGGTCAATGCCTTAATGAGCTTGAAGCAGCGCTCAAAGGAGCGGGCGACGGCCAAGCGTGGATTCTCAAAACGCAGCAGCAAATTACCAAGGGCATTGGTGATATCAATTCGCTCAAAGCAGTACTTGATTCACAGGGCCTTTGTGATGAAAATAGCCGCCTGCGCGAGCGCGTTGACATCACCCCCGATCTTCGCGCTATGTATTCACCGCAGCGCCAAGCCTATATTTTTCAAGCTGGGCAACAGTTAGCAGAGCGTCTTCAGACCTTTTGTCCCGCATGTGGATTACCTGATTTTTGGTTACGAGAGCGTGTAGCTGGTTTGCCATGCAGTGGCTGCGGTGCGCCAACTGAGTTGGCGAAAGCGTATATAAGGCAGTGTGCGCACTGTAATCATCAATTGAATGAATTAACGCAACCCAGGGAAGCCGATCCCTACCGTTGCCAATGGTGTAACCCGTGAAAACGTTAAAATTAAATGCCAATGACCTTAAGCACCTGCAACAAGCTGGCGAGTTGTTGTGCTCAGGTGAGCTGGTGGCTGTGCCAACAGAAACGGTGTATGGCTTAGCGGCTGATGCGAGTAATCCAGATGCGGTACGTAAGATTTTTGCTGCCAAAAATCGACCGACCAATCACCCATTGATTACGCATATTGGCAGCATTGACCAGCTCTCTCGCTGGGTAAAGTCAATACCATCGTGGGTAACGCCCTTGGCGCAGGCGTTTTGGCCGGGGGCGTTAACGTTGATTTTTGAAAGACACCCAGATGTGTCTGATGTGATCACCGGTGGCTTGCCTAGCATTGGTGTACGTATTCCCGATCACCCTGTGCTACTAAGTGTGTTACAGCAATTTGATATTGCCGTAGCTGCGCCCTCAGCTAACCCCTATCAGAAGCTCAGTCCAACTAGTGCAGAGCAGGTTATAGCAGGCCTAGATGGCAAAATAGCGGCAGTTTTAGATGGTGGTGAGTGCGGTGTTGGCACTGAATCGACTATTTTACGTGTAAGTGAAAGCAAAGCAGAAATTTTGCGCAGTGGCCCGCTTAGTGCTGAACACATCCAGCCTTATTTGCCCTTCCCTGTAACCATGCCGCAAAGCCACCAGGAGTCGGTATCGGGAAACATGAAAGTGCATTATCAGCCCAATGCCAAAGTAATTATTTGCAGTGCTGTCGAGCTACAACAGCGATTAGAACAACAACCACACACAACGGCAGTGGTTGTCTACTCGGATGAACTGCAACATCTTGAGAGCGAACATTTAGTGCGCTTGTCCAGTGATTGCCAAGGTTATCGCCAAGGTTTTTATGCGTCGCTGCATCAACTTGATAAGCAAGGCATTGAGCAGTTATTGGTCGAAGCTCCTCCGCGTGAGCCGAAATGGGCGGATATTTGGGATAGACTCAGTCGAGCCTCAGCGTAACGAAAAGCCAAGCGAATGCTTGGCTTTTTTACGTCTTTAACTCAGACCCCAGTAGCAGGCCTCACTCGTCAGCTTCTTTGTCGTTGAGGTATTTTGATAGCGTGATGACGTGCTCTTGAGGAAGGTTGAAATTGTACTAAATTGTCTCAGCCTCTTGGACAAGGCATTGAAATACCTGCATGATGAGTTTCAAATGTGGGTAAATGATGATTTATCACAAAGCAAAATCATTTTCTTCTACTAGCATTAGTAAAAACACCAAAATAAAAGCAACAAAAGGAAAGTATTATGCGCATAAATAAAGCGATGGTTGATGAAATGGAGTTGCTTGCCAAGTTCCCACGAGCAAGCCATATGCAGGGCATTAAAGTGCACAGTGACGCCGAGGAATCAATGCGTGAAGCGGCGAAGCGTTTGTATGAGAAAGGCATAACGGATAGCCCTGACGGTGGCTACCTTACCGACCTAGGTCTTGACCTTGTTAATCATCTCGACACCCTACACTCCGCACTTCGATAACACTTCGTTGGAGGCGATCGTGTTGATTGCCTCACATTATTTTTTTTAATTGCTTGCCTTGAAGTTAACTCCAAGGTTTATGCTCTGTGAAATTCATCTTTGAGGCAACGATGAATTTCACACAAGCAATTCAACTCTCAGTACTGCGAGAACTCGTAAAAGCACTACACGCTGGGCAACAACAGGCTTTTGAACAGCAATTTAAACACTATGAAAACGCCCATGTGCTCGGACAAGCATCAACCTATTGGCACACTTATACGCACTGGCTGATGTTGCGTTGGGGTTGGCAACACCGTGTTTATAACGAAGTGGCCGGCCAAGTGATAAGAATTATAGGGGCTGTGAGTAAAACGGCTGTCGGCTTATTACCGACGGGTAATACAGGTGGTGCGAATATCAGCCCGTTCAAACCCTTGGAGTTATCGCCTGAACATGCAGTGGCCATTGAACAGGCTAAAAAACGGACCCTAGGACGCCACGAACAGCTTGATAAAGAGTGTGATTGCCAACATCACTAACAGCCAGTTCATTGCTTTGAGAAACTTTTGCGTCTTGAAGCGCTGTTGTATTTTTACACCAACCCAGTTACCCATAAACGCAATCGGCGTAAATGCCAGTGCTGTGATTAGAATGTCCCCTGTTAAGAAGCCTTGAGCCGTGAATGCGATGAGCTTAATTGCATTCATAAAAGCAAAGAGTACGGCGGCGGTAGCGACATAATGCAGTGGTTTTAACTGTTTGGAACTGAAGTAGATTATTAACGGTGGGCCACCGGCATGTACAAGTGTACTCGCTACTCCTGATATGGTCGCCATTGCGCGCGCGCCCCAATCAGTGGCAAGCAACGCTGAGCGAGCTTGAGAGAAAAAGAGGCTGCGCAAGGCGAATAATAAACTGAAGCTTGCCACTAACGCGGTTAGCGCCGTTGGGGAGATAACGCTGATAAACCACTGCGCAATAATGACGCCGATGAAGATCCCCGGCATGAGTAAACGCACAAGATCACTGCGCCATTGTCGCCAATAGCTTTTTAGGCTGAATATATCGGCGATGATGAGAATAGGCAGCATTAAGGCAATGGCATCAATAGCTGGCATAACGAGCAGTAATAGGGGGACGGCGAAGACCCCTAATGCACCGGCAAAGCCAGATTTTGAAATGCCTGTGAGGAAAACCACACAGGCAATTACAGCGAGCGTTGTTAAACTCATGATGGTAGCTCAAACCATAGAGCAACTAAGTGATCTGTAGCGTGCAATGTAACGCGCTCCTCAGCGTCAGTGGCAAAGGCATCACCGCTTTGAAAGTCACCTTGCTCGGTATACACAGAGCCGCTGATGATATGGAAATAGCCAGTCCCTGAGGCTACACCAATATCAAGTTGCTGCCCTTGCTCTAGTACCACGCGAGAAAGCGTTGCATCTTGATTTATGCTTAAGGTGTCGCCTTTCCCATTAGGGGTTACCAACGGGGTGAGCGCTCCTGTTTGCGCTATAGTCATTTGCTCATAACTGGGCGTAATGCCACGGAATTTAGGCTGGATCCAAATTTGTAGGAAGTGTGCCTCTTCGCTTTGTGACGCGTTATATTCACTGTGCATAATGCCGCTACCTGCGCTCATGCGTTGCACATCACCGGCTTTGACTACAAATTCGTTGCCGCGACTGTCTTTGTGTTTCAATGCGCCACTTAACACCACTGAGATTATCTCCATGTCTCGATGGCCATGCGTATCAAAGCCAGTGCCACCGGCAACTCTGTCTTCATTGATCACTCTCAGCTCCGAGACACCCATGTGTTTAGGGTCGTAGTAATGGCCAAATGAAAAACTGTGATTGCTTTGCAGCCAGCCTAAGTCAACACGACCTCGTTCATTTGCTCTGCGAATGTATTTCATAATAGTGCTCCAATATTTTCTTGATGAAATAAGTGTATTGGCCTTTGCCACAGAACAAAATGATTAAAATAAGTACGAGTTAATCGATTAAAACGAATGATTGGCCTTGCGCTATCATACCCTTGCGCGTAATTCTCCCAGTAAAGTACGCGCCGCTGGGCCAAGGTTATCGCCATCTTTGAAAATAAGGTAAAGGAAATGAGATCGTTGAGCGCCAGAGTCCAGAGGGAGTGCTTTGAGCGAGCCCGAGTCCATGTGCGTGTCAATCGCGTGTTTTGGGAGCCACGCAAACCCTAGGCCATTGGCTATCATATCAATGGAGGTATCGAGTTGGCCTACCGTCCAACGCTGATCGGCCCCTAACCAACCAGCATTCTGCTTATCGTGCTGCGCTGAGTCGCGGACTACAATTTGTCGATGCGCTTTTAGATCCTCAGCCTTAAGTGAGCGCTGCATATGGTGAAGCGCATGCTCAGGGTGCGCAACGGCAATAAAGTCAATGCTGCATAGTTGTTCGCTAAATCCCTCACCGGCAAATGGTGAAATAGCGAGTTCTACCTGATTAGCGTTAAGGAGTTCATTCGCCCCTTTGAGCACTGTTTCATGTAGTTCGATACGTAAAAGAGGATATTGTGCGCTGGTGGCTTCAAGTACGTCGTATAGCAGGGCCTTGGGGAATGTTTTATCTACAGCAAGTCGCAATTGCGTTTCAATTCCCTCGCTGAGGGTATTGCCGATCGCTTCAATTTTTGCGGCTTCGTCTAGTAAATACTCCGCGCGTCTGAGCATCATTTCTCCAGCTTCTGTGAGTAGCGTTTTTCTGCCCTCTACATGGAATAGTTTAACGCCCAAAGAGGATTCAATTTTTGCAACCGCACTGTGAATACTCGACTGGCTTTTATGCACCCCCTGAGCCGCTTGATTAAAGCCACCATATTCGACTACGGCTCTAAACATTCGCCATTGTTCTAACGTGATGCGCAGCATTCAATATTCCTTAGTGGTGATGTGATGACAGTATGCTTTAGTGTAACGCTAAGTACTTGGCTTACAAAGAAACGCAAAAAAGCGGCCTTAATGACAAGGCCGCTGTATGAAATGCTATTAATTACGCAGATTTACGATTAAGTAACCATTGGTCTGCGCTGAATTTGCCCGCACCGGATGCAGCTAATGCTAGGAAACCACCGGCAATGGCAATGTTTTTATAAAACATTAAAAACTGAGTTTGGTCGTCCAATTGGAAGTGGAACAACAAGGCGCTTACGACGCTGAATCCGGCAAAAGCAAGTGCTGTTAATCGGGTGAATAGCCCGGCAATAATCATAATGCCACCTACTACTTCAAGCAAAATCACCAAAGGTAATAACATGCCGGGTACACCAACCGACGCCATGTATTGCACTGTTGCATCGTAGTATTCAATTTTGCTTAAGCCTGTAAGTACAAATAGTGCGCTTAAACCAAAGCGAGCAAGTAGCGTGCTGATGTTAGAAAGAGTGTCGTTGCTCGAAATTAGGTTAGTTAAGTTCATTTTCATTTCCTCAATTTATACCAATCAACTCAAATAGCTAATCATGCTAGCGGGCTAAATATTGTGCTCACGGCGTTAAAGTTTTTCTATGTAGAACCACTACATAAGAAAAACTTTGCCTTGTTATCACCTCATTTATCCAGCGCTATACCTGATCACATATTTAAGATGATTGGTATTAGTTCTGTATTTGCTGACAAGGAAATAGTAGCTCCAGCTAAAGAGAATGAAAATTAGTAAAAACAGCATTAATCATTCGGATGAGAAGAATGTTTAGGCTGCATTGAGCCAATACATCACTAACACGTGATAGGTAAAGAAAACACTGCTTAATGAGCAGCACGCGAGCATGGTGCTCTGGTTAAGTGATTGCGTGCAACTTGGTCTGCGGATCAGGTAGGCAAGTACGCAGGCTTCGAGTGCCGCGACTAAAACTACCGCGTAGCTAGGCGCGCTTGAGAACATCATGGCATATAAGCCAATACTCATGCCAATGGCGGCAAACCATTTTGCCCGGGTTGGCACCACTTTATGTGTGCGCCATGCAACTAAGGTTGGTCCGACTCTTGGGTGATTAAGAAGCCATGACTCAAAGCGCGGTGAAGAATGTGTAAAGCAAGCCAGTGCCGCAATAAAGAATATGGTGCTGGGCATAACAGGAAGGGCTGCGCCGATAATACCTAAGCCGACAAAACACAATCCTAGCAGCTGCAGCACTAGGCATTTGTAGCGTTGTAAAGCAGTTGTTGATGTTAGCGATTGATTCACGGTTGGCCCCTTTCGCCCTTATTTTTTAAGTCTACTAAAGGACTTAAGAGCCTGCTAACTTTTAGCATGAAAAAAGGGCCTGGAGGCCCTTTTTATATACAAGTTTCAATACGTCCTAAAAATAGTAACCAATGTTGATGTTAAAGCGGCGTTCTGTTTCGTCGCTGTCACCAGCAATTGAGCCACCCACAAATGGTTGGTTTTTAGCGTGTACTAAATCGAAGTAAGTAAATAGACCACCGGCTGCCACAGAGAACCCTGTGACGTTCATCCAGGTATCTTCGGTATTATCTGATTTGTCGTAGATAATGCCGTAGTCGTTGTAGAACTGCAGGCCAGTCACCGCGCCCCACTCTACAGGCAAGCTGTAGGCGATATTGGCATTGGTCATCGTGGCTTGGGCTGCAATGGTGTCGTAGAAAGAATATGCGCCAACGGCCATGCGATTAACATTGTCGATGTCGTAGTCATATTCGCCATGCTGTAGCTGCAAGTTCCAACGGCCGATATTGCTATTTAAATGCAATGCCCATGCGTTATAGTCGCCAGCGCGATCAACACCATCATGTAGGCCGCCAGCAAGTGCTGAGAAACCAAGCTCGGTGGTTCCACCTTCATGCTCTAAGTGGTAGCCATAGCGTGCAGAAAACGTGTTGTATTCGCCAATTTGGCTCACAGGCTCAGCATAAACACCTTCGTCAGCTGTCCTAAAGCCGACCACATCGTAGGAATAGCGATCGCTGCGATTATCAACATAACCGTCGACACCACCGAGTTCGTCGTTTTTGAAGAAGCCAAGGTCTAGCTGCCAATTGTCGGCAATTTTACGCTTAAATAAGAGTCCCATATCGTGGTCGTCTTCAAGGCCTATGTAATACGTTGTGCCGAAAAACCAGTTGTGGGAGTTATATGGCCAGTTACCAAATGGTACTTTTGTGATACCTGCTTGTACTTGCCAATCCTCAGCAAAGTCATAGCCTACATAGGCATATTTTACTGCAGTCATGTAATCGAAGAAGCGGATTTCCGCATTCAGTGATACGTCACCTATTTCGCCAGCGAAGTTAACGCGGAAAATATCGAAGTCGAAATCGCCGCCGCGATTTTTGCTATCGTCATCATAAGATGTGTGACTAAAGTTGGTACGAACAGCACCGCCTACGCGGATACCGTCTTTTTTCTCGTCGCTTTTGGCGACTGTTTCCTCAAGTTGTTGCTCTTGTTTAGCAATGCGATCAGTAATTTGTTCTTGCTGCTGCTCTTGCTGCTTTGACTTGCGTTCGGCTTCTGCCAATTGCTGTTGCAGTTGTTGCATTTGTTGTTGCAACTGTTCGAGCTGCTTCTTCATTGCCTCCATGTCTGGGTTGGCCAGTGCTGAGCTTGAAATTAAAGCCAAAGACACTGCCACCGCCGTGCTTTTTAAGTTAATCATATTAGCCTTATGTATTTATCCGTAACCCTTAGCCTAGACTAAGTTATTGATATTTTCGAAGTTGATGCGCAGTAATCGAACACTGCTAGTTGACATGTGAACACCTAACAGGAAGTAGGTAAGCACACATAAGGCTATTAAGTGTAACAAAAGCAGAGGGTTGCTGTAAATGTACCCAATAAAGGTTTACTTGTTTGCGTCGGGTACTTTGGTGATAGCGCCCACTTCTAAAAGCGGTGAAGCGTCGATGTTTTCAGCGTCCATCATCGCAGCAATGCGTTGCATTGATGAAAGTAAAAGAGTTTGCTCCCACTCGGCGAGACTACTGAACTTTTCAATAAAGTGCTCTTGCAAAGGTTGTGGTGCATTCTCTAGCAACACTTTTCCTTGCTCGGTTAGATGCAGACTGACGCGGCGCTTGTCCAACTCGCTGCGTACACGACATACCAGCTGACGGCTTTCTAGGCGGTCGAGGATATTTGTAACAGTGGCAGGGCTGAGGTTAACGTTTTGTGCCACACGGCTGGCAGTGATGCCATCGGTTTGTGCCACCTCATGCATAATCAAGAGTTGCGGGCCTGTTAAACCAGATGTTTTGTTAAGTTGCTTGGAATGCAAATCGATCGCACGGATCACTTTGCGCAAGGCAATTAATAACTCATCATATTTTTGCATGTCCAAGCTCCCGTTTTTATACGCTTTTTATTATATCGCGAAATTTCCCTTCGAGTACACGCTTTCAATGACTCGCCTTGGTATAAAAGTGACTCTGAGTGATTACGCCATTATATGCGTGGCTCGCTGCGCGTTTTAACTATGTAAACATGTGTTCGCACAAGACAAATCACCAATTATATCAGCGGCATGTTTACTTTCACTGGGTAATTTGGGTAAGGTGAAGCAGCATTTTGTTATATCAACAAAGGATCCTTAAATGCAGCTTTCACCCAGCGTTTCGATTAGCCATACAGACTCAGGACTTGAGTACCTGAATGTAGACTCTCCACTGTGCACGGCAAGAATATTCCTGCAAGGGGCGCAACTAACGCAGTATACGCCCGCAGGTAAAAAACCGCTTATTTGGGTGTCTAAAGAAGAAGACTTTCAAGTGGGCAAAAGCATTCGCGGTGGTATTCCTATTTGCTGGCCATGGTTTGGCGTGCATCAAAATCCCAAATGGCCTACTCACGGGGTGGCACGCACAGCACTTTGGCGGGCACAAGAAGTGAAAGAGTCCGAGCAAGAAATCCGTATCAGCTTATCCTTACCTATGCTGCAAGTAGACGAGACTTACTGGGCACATAACACGTCGTTGACAGTTGAGTATGTGTTAAGCGCAAAGCAACTAGAGGTGCGCTTAACTAACACTAATTTAGATGATCATGATGTGCAGTTGACTCAGGCATTACATACCTATTTTCCAACCTCTGATATAACGCAAACAGAAGTTGATGGCCTGCAAGGTGCGCAATACATAGAGTTCGGAAAAGGACCGTTTGAGCAACAGGATATTATTCGTTTTGGGCGCGAAACAGATATGGTCTACAGCGGTGCCAGTGCACTGCAACGTATTCGCACACCCGATGGCACCATTGAAGTAGCACGGGAAAACTCAAAGTCATGTGTGCTATGGAATCCTTGGGTTGATAAATCTAAACGCCTTTCGAATTTTGCGGATGACGAGTATCACACCATGTTGTGTTTGGAAGCGGCTAATGTGTTAGATGATTTAGTAACGCTGGCGCCGAACCAGAGTCATACGCTTGGCACGATAATTCGCTGGAGTTAACGCGTGTATGCACCTGTTTGGATTTCTTAACAGGTGCATCCATACGGTTATCTTAATGCTTCGTCATCGCTTGAAGGGCCTTATATTTGGACTCATAGCGCTGCCTGTCTTGATGACTTCGAGTTAACTCAAGAGCACTTTGTAGCTCTTTAATAGCAGGCTCAAGCCTTCCCCTTTCATAATTTAATAACGCCATTTCAACGTAGGTTTGAGGTAGATACGGCGCAATCTCTCTAGCTTGTAAAATATAGTCAGATGCTTTATTGAACTTGCCTTGCTGTGCTGAATTCTGCGCTAGGTGTAACAGATGAAATGGATCATTTGAATTAATGGTGTTTAACTGCGCTTCAATGCGAGCAGCCAAAGGGGTATCGCCCATTGCTTTGGCTAACACTCCAAAGTTGCTCAATGCCACTGCGTGTTCAGCATTTTCTTTAAGTATATATTCGTACATCGACTTTGCAGTTGCATAATCGCCAACTCGCCTGTGCAGCACTGCAGCTGTATTCAATAGCTCAAGGCTGGTGGGATTGAAGCTCAATGCCTGTTGAACATAGCTTAAGCCAGCATCAATATCACCAATGAGCAATGCGTCTGCCCCGTGGTTGGCATAATATTTAGCAATCAAATCATTGCGAGTTGCGCTGCCGGAAATAACGCCGGAGTTGGATGGGAAGTAATCTATGATGATACCCGAGCGCAGCATGACAATCGCCTCGCTATCCTCATTTTTGGGTGCGTAAATCTTCGTTCTAAAGTGGCTAGACAGTAAGATCACGTCATTGTGGCCTGCAAAAACAGGTGCTTCAGTGATTAGTTGGTAATCAGTGTCGAGGCCAATAATATCTGCATATGCTTGAACTAGCACCGCTAGGGTGATGCAGTTTCCTTTCTTGTATTGCAAAGACTCCGTTGCGGTATAAGTAGCGCCATCATAAGTGAAGTTACCCAGCATGCGCTCGATGTATGAGTACAGTGCTTTGTCATCGCGAATGCCGTTTGCTTTGGCTTTTTGCATATAGTCCAAAAATTGGCTTTTTTGCTGTGACGAGAGAGCGAATATATCCGACTCAGGTTCAACCTCGATAGGAGTAAATACACTGCCATTGACCAATGGAGGAGGGGTAACAACGTCCACTTGAGGTGGGGTAATTGCACACGCACTAAGCATGGAGGTTAAAAAAAGTATCAAACGGTGCATGGTTAATCCTTGTAAACCTAGACGCCCCAGCACAGTAAAAACTATTAACACACATTGCAAGCTCGTTTTTTAAGCAATCCACACGTTTCATAAAATCTGCCACCGTGTCACTCTATGATTTTACGTGTACATAAAAATGTACATGAGTTGGTATAAATTTTAGCCGTAATGGTTGCAACCTGAGGTACGCGCTATACAATGCGCGCCCGTTTAAAGTTGTTTAAAATCATTGGTTTACAATTAAGTCGTCTGAATTTAACGCAATTTTATAGAGTTTAACTTTTTCCTTACTATAAGAGGTTGCTTTGGCCGAATATTTGCCCTTGCTTGCAGCATTTATTGTTCTGTTTAGCTTTTTACCTATGCTGAGTAAAATTCGTAAGAATCGCAGTGTCGCAGGGCTTTCGTTGCTAATGATGAGCTTTGGCGTGGCGCAAAGTATTTACTTCATTGCGTTTAATCTCTTTTTTGCACGCTATTACATGGTTTTGCCATTTGTAGTTACGGGCTTTTTTAGCTCAGTTATTCTCTATTACTTCCTACGTTACGATGCCAATGACGCGCAGCGTACGCAGCTATTCAGTATATTAGGGTGCAGTTTTGTACCGTTGGCGCTGTTCTTTAGTGATTTAGTGAGCCAAGCTGATTTGCTTAGCGGACTCACATACATAGGTTTGGTAATGAGTTCTATCCGTGTTATGCCGCAAACCTATAAGACGCTCAAAAGTGGTGATGTATCCAATTTGAGTGCGCGCTATTTTATGCTCCAGTTCGTTGCCGGTGGTTGTGGATTAGCAGCCGAGTTATCAATGGCTACGCCAAGTGTTTCCCATATCCTCACGTTTGTGATGATTCTTCTCACTAATGCCGCCCAGCTTGGGTGCATTCAATACTACCGCCTGCGCCCCGCTTTGGCATAGTGCATCGTCAATAAGGCCACATTTAGTGGCCTTTTTTGTATCCACAGCGCCTCGTGTACTTATTCACTGTAAGTTTGGTGATCTAAGCCTTTTGGATGTGAGTATTGAACACTCTGAGCTCAGCAGTTTTTGCGTGAGTAGCTAAAATTAATAGATATTTACAAATGATTTCTTACCAAATTGCAGCAAATTGTTAATATATGCTCGGTAAAAACTATCAGGGTGAAACTAGATGCAAAGCGCATGGAAAAAAATACTGGTTGCTGTTGCAATCATAGGTGCAACAGGAGTTGCGGGCTTTGGCATAATGGCGACTGCCAAAAAGCCAGATGAAACCAAGCAAGTAGACACGCGTCCGATCGTCGAAGTGGAGTCTTTAGCAGCCAATGATCATCAGGTGTTAATCACTAGTTTCGGCGAGGTTCGTCCACTAGAGAGCACCATGCTGGCTGCGCAAGTGACTGGTGAAGTTGTGAGTTGGAACCCGCGCTTTGTGGCTGGTGGTATCGTCGAGCGAGGCGAGTTGCTGTTCACGATAGAAAAAGACAATTATGAAGCTGCTTTGTTGCAAGCGCAGGCGGAACTCGCGCGTGCGCAAGCTGCGTTGATAGAAGAGCAGGCACAACAGCAGGTAGCCAAAGACGAAGCTGCTCGCACTCCGGGCGTGAAGCGCTCGCCGTTGTTTTTGCGTGAGCCCCAGGTGCTAAGTGCCAAAGCTGCTGTCAAATCAGCTGAAGCTGCGTTGAAACGAGCGCAACGTGACTTAGACAACTGTGAAGTGCGAGCTCCGTATGATGCGCTTATTGTTTCGCGCGAAATTGGTAAAGGCCAATTTGTTAGCACGGGAGCACGAGTCGGTCAGTTGAACAATGTGGAGCATGCAGAAGTGATTGTTCCCATCGCTGGATTCGATAGCGCTTTTTTACCGAGAAATGTGAGCGGTATTAGCGCGACAGTCACGCAAGAAGGGTTAGCTGGTTTCACCCGCCAGGCAACCATAGATAGAGATTTAGGCATTGTTGATAGCGCCACACGAATGAGTAACTTGGTTGTGCGTGTAGATGACCCATACGGTATGCGAAGCACTCAGCCAAAAGTAAAATTTGGCAGCTACGTGCAGGTACAGTTCACGGGGCAAACGTTGAAAGAGATCTTCCGTCTACCGCAAGAGCTAGTAAATAACAAAACGGTGTGGGTGGTTAACAAAGACAACTTACTTGAACCGCGCCAAGTGCAAGTAGTTCGCGAAGAAAATGAGTTCTTCTTAATCAGTGATGGCCTTACAACCAGCGATAGGGTGGTACTGACCCTGCCTGAGTATCCGCAACAGGGTATGGAAGTGCGCATTGCAGGCCAAGTAGCGAACGACAGCAGCAAAGATCAGCTGTAGGAGAGCCAAATGCAAACGCAACAGCAACCGCAAACAGGCATTATCGCCTACTTCGCAAATAACCCCGTTGCCGCGAATTTGATGATGGTGTTTATCATTATCATGGGGATAGTGAGTTACTTAACGATTCAAAGACAGATGTTCCCTAACTTTGAGATTAACTACATCAACGTCACTGCTAGCTATCCGGGTGCATCCCCTCAAGAGATTGAAGAGAGTATTCTCATAAAAATTGAAGAGTCGCTTAAGGATGTCACGGAGATAGAAAAGGCCGTGTACAGAGCGTTTCGTAACTCAGGACGCGCGACGCTTGAGATAGACCCAGATGTAGAACTCACTGATGTCCTTGATAAGGTTAAGCTCAGGGTCGATAGCATCGCCACATTCCCTGCTGGTATGGAGCCTGTGACTATTAGTCAGGTCGAGTTTCGCCAAGATGTTATCGGTATGTCTGTGGTTGCTGACATGCCGCTCACCGAGCTCAAGCCTATAGCGAATGAGATCGAAGATGAGTTACTGCAATTAAGTAATGTATCCTTGGTGCGAAATGACGTGCCGCTTGATGAAATCGCGATTGAAATTAAGCCGGATATGTTGCGCCGTTACAATCTGACTCTCAATGACGTGGCCGGTGCTGTGCGTCGTTACTCAGCAAATTTCTCAGCAGGTCAGTTACGCACTGACGCGGGTATTATTTCCGTGCGTGTTGAGGCGCAATCGTATACAGGTCAGGATTTTCGCAATATCCCAGTCAAAATTGGCAGTAATGGCGCAAAAGTATTACTGCAGGACGTTGCTGAAATTAAAGACGGCTTTACCGAGGGGGAGCGCTACTTCAAGTTCAATGGTAAGAACGCGGTTTACATCACTGTAAAAGCGACCAAAGAACAAAATATGATCCCTGTTGCGGAGTCGGTGAAAGCCTATATCAAGCAAAAGAATGAGTCCTTGCCTTCAGGTGTTACCCTTGAGCCAATCATGGACATGACGTATTACCTTAATGCTCGTCTGGACATGATGCTGAAAAACCTATTTCAAGGGTCGATCCTTGTGGCCTTGATGCTCACCCTATTCTTGCGCTTTAAGCTGGCATTTTGGGTGATGTTAGGTTTACCCGTGTGCTTCTTGGGCGCACTGATGATGATGCCGTTATTTGGTATTAGCATTAATATTGTTTCATTATTCGCGTTTATTATGGTGCTGGGGATTGTCGTTGACGATGCCATTGTCATAGGTGAGAGCGCCTACACCGAAATTGAGCGCAGCGGTGGTGGTGTGCAGAACGTGGTGAGAGGGGCAAAGCGCGTTGCCACTCCAGCAACGTTTGGTGTGCTTACCACTATGGCTGTGTTTGCGCCATTTACTCTGTCTAGTGGTCCAGAGCGCGCTACTTTCTTCGGAATTGCCGTAGTGGTCATGGCTTGTTTGGCGTTTAGTTTGATTGAATCCAAGCTCATTTTGCCAGCCCACATCGCGCACACAAAATTTGGACCTGTTAGCTCCAGCGGCTTTAGGGCACGCTTTAACGATCGCTTCTTTAAATTTGTAAATGGACCATATCGCCGCAGCGTTGAGACATGCATTGAGTGGCGCTGGGTTGTACTACTTGGCTTTATTGGCATGTTAGCGGTAAGCGTAACCCTGATCACTAGCAACCATATTCGCACTATTCCAACCCCTAAAGTGCCTCATGACTTTCCGCAAATACGCATCGAGATGAACGATAACGCATCAGATATTCAAACCATTACTGCGATTCAGAAAATCGAAAGCATGGTATTGAGTGTTGATAAGCAAATTGAGCAAGAATACGGGCAAAAAATGGTGCGCGACATGTTGGTGTTCAACCAAGGTCGCACTGAGGCACAAATACTCGCGCCCCTTGTGCAAGAAGAGTTACGTCCGTTCGATGCCTTTGAGCTATCGCGAAGATGGCGCGAAGCGATGCCGGAAATAGCAGGGGTTAAGTCACTCACCATTTACGATGATGTTGTGGGTAATCCGGGCGGTGACGGTGAGTTCGGTTACTTACTGTTTGGTCCAGATATCGACACCCTTAATGCTGCGGGTCGTCAGTTTATTGCTATGTTGCAGCAACAAGAAGGGCTATTTGATATCAGTTCAACCATTGACCCTGCGAGTAAAGAAGTGCGCTTAAACCTCAAGCCAGTTGCTTATGATTTGGGCTTAGACTTGCAGAGCATTGCTAGCCAAATTGGCGCTAGCTTTTATGGCGGCGAGGCGCAGCGTGTAATTCGCAACGGTGAAGAAGTGCGAGTGATGGTGCGTTACCCAAAACTTACTCGCGAAGCCTTTGCGTCACTTAAACATGCCGTCGTGATGACACCGGCAGGTGAAGAAGTACTGCTCGGCGATGTCGTTGAATTAGAAGAGCGCCCGGGCGTGAGTTATATCCGTCGTGAAGGTGGCTATCGCACCGTGTATGTATTTGGCAGTATTGATGAAGAACGTGTAGAGCCGACTGAAGTCGTCAAGCGCATCAAAGAAGAGCTGCTGCCCCAGCTCAAAGAGCAATTCCCATCGGTGAAGACTGAATTGGGTGGCTCGATTGAAGAGCAGCAAGCACAAGCAAATGAGCAGGTGTTATTCTTTATCGCCGGTATGATGATTGTTTATATTTTGCTTGCCGTGCCACTGAAAAGTTATAGCCAGCCGCTCATTGTGATGTCGGTTATACCCTTTAGTTTAACGGGGGCGCTGTGGGGCCACTTCTGGTTCGGTCTTGATTTAAGTACGATGTCATTCTTTGGCTTAATCGCTGCTGCGGGGGTGGTGATCAACGACTCCTTGGTGATGACTGACTATGTGAACCAAGCGCGTAGAGAAGGTCACAGCATCAAAAATGCGGTTGTTGAAGCAGGGTGTGCCCGATTTAGGGCGATTACTTTGACCTCGATCACAACCTTTGCAGGTGTTTTACCTATTATGTTTGAGACCAGCCTACAGGCGAAGTTTGTTATCCCGATGGCGGTCGCGTTGGGCTTCGCGGTAATGTACGCAACCTTGTTAACGCTGATCTTAGTGCCTTGTTTGTACTTGATTCTGGCTGATACTCGTGGTGCATTGAGATGGTTATGGACTCGCATTAAAGGGCTTGTACCAAAGGGCCGTACAGCAAAAGTGAGGGACGCGTAAGAGGACTGTAAATTACGCGTCATATCACCACAAAGTATTAAATTGAGTGGCATCTTATAGGAAAAGGTTGCTATATTTTCAAAGGTGTCACTACAATGATTGTTGGTGTGAAATGACGGACCTTTTCAGTCTCAGGACTCAAGAGTAGGTGTGACATGCAATTGGCAGACAAACTAAACGTTTACTCGGAACAAAATACAGCACTGTCGGGCAGCGGTTGGCTTAGCGTGGGTTCTTTAAGTGGCCACACGCAGCTATTTTGCGGCGATATTGTTGAAGTCGAAGTGTACGACTCTGAAGGCTTGGTGAAAGATTTGAGCTTTTCTTTTGCCATTGAGTCAGACCTGCAAGGCGAGCCGCAGAATTGGTCTCGCGAAGTTGCCCATTACATCAATACCCATATTCCACTGATGCAAGCAGGTAAAATTACCGAGCATGGACTGATTGTTGCGTATCGAGGCAACGAGATATTTGCTTGCGCGCGCAGTGGCATCACCGAAGTCTCGTTCAACTTCAATTGTGTGGCAAAGCCACAGAAATCAACATCCCACTGCGAGCATGGTTACGACCATATCTTTCCTGTGAATCATGAGTCTTATCGTGCTGGTGACCGTGTGTTGCACATGGCAACAGGCAAGGTGTATCGCTGCAAACCTTGGCCATTTACTGAGTTTTGTCGGCTTGGCGCAAGTAATCATGACCAATATGAGCCGGGTGTTGGCTTGAATTGGCGTACCGCTTGGGAAGAAATACAGTCGTAGTCTGCTAAATGCACAAATGATACACTGACGGCTCAGTTTTTGAGTTCAGAGGTTGTTCGTGCGCGCTCCCATTGCTAAGAAAATTCCCCATTTTTTAGAAAATCATAACCATCGACGTCAAGACGACTATTACTGGATGCGTGATGATGACCGCGAAGATGAGTTAATACTGAGTCACTTGCGAGCCGAGAATGCCTATTGCGATGCGCAACTTGCCCCCACTTCAGCTCGCCAAAATGCACTGTTTGAAGAGCTCAAAGCACGCATTAAAAAAGATGACAACACCGTGCCTGTGCGAGATGGTAAATATTGGTATCACAGCGAAGTAACGGGCGATCTGGAGTACGCGAAGCACTTTCGCGCATCCACTTTTGATGGCCAAGATAAAACGCTGTTGCTGGATGTAAATGTGCTCGCCGAGGGTTATGAGTTTTACGATCTTGGCGATATGGCAGTCAGCCCGAATGAGCAACTACTAGCCTACTGTGAAGATGTCAGTGGGCGTCGTGTTTACCAAGTGAAGTTCAAAGATTTGCTATCGGGTAATTACCTCGAGGACGAGCTGCATAATTGCGAAGGGCAAATTGTATGGGCAAACGATAATCAAACCGTGTACTACGTGCGCAAAGACCCTCAAACTTTACTCGGGTATCAGGTATTTCGTCATCGCTTGGGGACAGAACAAGCACATGATGAGCTCGTTTACGAAGAGAAAGACCGTAGTTTTTACATGGGGTTAGGTAAAAGTCGTGATGAAAGCCTCATCTTTATCGACTTAGAGGCGACAGAGACAAGCCATACCTTTGTGCTAGACGCTAATGACCCAAAAGCGCATGCTGTTGAGCTTATGCCGCGCACAATCTCTCATCTATATGATGTCGACAAGTTGGGTGAGTACTTCTATGTCGTCAGTAATTTAAATGCTAAAAACTTTCGCTTAATGCAGGCAACTGAGCACACTATTGCGCAGCCACAAAAATGGCAAGAGCTTATCGCTCATCGTGATAACGTGTTGCTTGAAGGTGTTGAATTATTCCATCGCTTTTGGCTGGTGACCGAGCGTGAACAAGGGCAAATACGCTTTGTTGTTTACCCTCATGACAACGCGGTGCAAAGTGGTGAGGGGCAAACGCTGGAGTTTGATGACCCGTGTTATTATGCCGGTGTTGGCATCAATCCTGAGCCAGACTCTACTACTGCGCGCATTTACTATAGCAGCCTGACAACCCCTGGCAGTTTGTACGAATTTGATTTGCAAACGTGCGAGCGCACCTTGTTAAAACAGCAACAAGTGCAAGGTCAATTTGATGCAAGCAGCTACCAAAGTGAACGCTTAATGATCACTGCGCGTGATGGCGTTAACGTGCCAGTGTCACTCGTGTATCGCCGTGATAGCTTTAAAAAAGATGGCACTAATCCATTACTTCAATATGGCTATGGCGCCTACGGCATCACGATTGACCCAAGCTTTTCGAGTGGCATTTTAAGCCTGTTAGATCGCGGATTTGTGTATGTTATCGCCCACATTCGCGGCAGTGAAATGCTGGGCCGCCAGTGGTATGAGGCAGGTAAACTTGCAAATAAACAAAATACCTTTAACGACTTTATTGATGTGACCAAGGCCCTGGTGGCACAAGGCTATGGCGCAGCCGATAAAGTGTGCGCCAGTGGCGGCAGTGCCGGAGGGCTACTGATGGGGGCGGTAATGAACCAAGCGCCTCATTTGTACCGCGCGATTGGCTGTCATGTGCCGTTTTTAGACGTGCTCACGACGATGCTTGATGAGTCAATTCCACTTACAACTAACGAGTATGACGAGTGGGGCAACCCTAATGACGAGCAGGATTATCACACTATCGCTGCATATTCTCCTTATGACAACATCAAGGCTCAGGACTATCCTCATACCCTTGTGACCACAGGCCTGCACGACTCTCAAGTACAATATTGGGAGCCGATGAAGTGGGTGGCGAAAATGCGTGAATACAAAACCGATGATAATTTACTGTTATTTAAAACTGATTTAGACAGTGGCCATGGTGGTGCGTCTGGGCGCTTTAAAAGCCTAGAAGAAAAAGCGCTGGAGTTTAACTTTTTCCTTTGTGCGTTAGGCTATGAAGATTAGTGGCCTCTCGCAGGCATGCGAGAACAACAAGCAGCCCATTTTGGAGCAGCTAACGCAGATGTTTGCACAGGTCAAAAATGTTCTGGAGATTGGCTCTGGTACTGGTCAGCATGCCTTACATTTTGCCCCTCGGCTGACACATTTGCACTGGCAAACGAGTGATTTAGCGTATAACCATGGCTTAATTGAAGAGGTGATCCGCTTCGCTGACAGCGATAATATCCTCCCGCCTTTAGCGCTTGATTTAGCAGCACCTTGGCCCGTTGAACAAGTTGATGGCATCTTCACTGCTAACACCTTACATATTGTAAGTGAGGAGCTCGTGCGGGCATTTTTCCAAGGCGTAGGAAAACACCTTAGTAAGTCCGGAGTGCTGTGTATTTATGGTCCTTTCAATTACCACGGCCAGTATACCAGTGTCAGTAACGCCCAGTTTGATGCCAATTTACGTGCACGAGATCCGCACAGCGGGCTACGAGATCAGCAATGGATAGTGACATTGGCGCAACAGCAAGGACTTGAGTTATGTGCAGATGTAGCGATGCCGGCAAATAATCGCTTACTCCATTTTGTAAGGAGATAGCTTTTCGCAATCTTGTCTATACAAGTTGTGTTGGGCGTTTTCGCGTGCAAAGAAGTCGTCGATAGCCTCAGTGAAAGGGCTGTCTAAAAAGTAGTGGCAAGAATGGGTGTATAGAGGTGTAAAGCCTCGTGCTATTTTGTGCTCACCTTGGGCTCCGCCATTAAAGTAGCTGAGCCGATGTTTAATGCAATAATCAATACCTTGGTAATAACACAATTCAAAATGTAAGTGATCATAGTGTTCACTGCATCCCCAGTATCGCCCGTACAGAGTATCGTCATCGCGGACAAATAAGCTCGCTGCAACCGGTGTACTGTCTTCACTTTTGGATGCGCAAATTACCACTAAATTGCTACGCATAGACTGCCACAATAGTGTAAAGAATCGCGGGCTTAAATAACCCAAATGGCCAGAACGTTTTAAGTAAGTGCGCTGATAAAAGCGGCTCAGTAGCGTCATGTGTTCACTGGTAATGTCATCAGCGCATAGCACTTCAATATGCAGATGAGCATCAGCAACCGCTCGTCTTTCCTTAATAATGCTTTTACGTTTACGTGACTTAAGGTGCTGGCAAAAATCTTCAAAGCTCTGGTAATTGTGATTTTGCCACTGAAATTGCACTGTCTTGCGCCGACTGCATGACAATCGCTCTAGGGCATCAGCGAGCTCTGGTTCGCAAAAGTTAATATGCCACCCAGACCATCCCTGCTGAGCACCTTGATGTTCAAGCGCTGCTTTGATGCCATGGAGTGCTTGCTGGCTATCAATGCCATCGGCGATTGCAATACGCTGTCCGGTTACAGGAGTAAAAGGGATGGCACAAATCCATTTTGGGTAATAATCAAACCCATGATCTTCATAGGCTTGCGCAATCGCCCAGTCGAATACGTATTCGCCATAGGAATGGCTTTTGATGTAACCAATACACAACGCCACCAATGTATCTTGTCTATACAAGCCTAGATGATACGGCTGCCAGCCCGTTTTCGCACTCACACAGCCACTTTCCTCGAGAGCATGAATAAACTCGTAGCGTGAAAAAGGGTCGCTCTTAGCGTCGAACACAGAGCACCATAGGTCTTTGCCAACCTGCTGTGCACTGGTGAAAAACTGCGCCGTCATTTGTTGCATAGATGATTACTCTAGTTGCGCTAAAAAGCGACGCATGTCCTGCTCTAGTTCACTAAAGAAAGGGTTGTAGGTAAGGCGCTTTAGCACACCCTTATCTAAGTTAGCCGCAGTGCGTTCGCCGACTAATACATGAGGGGCGGTTTTACACCGTTTGTACAGCGCATCATCATCTAGATACGAACCGCAGTTACGATATTGCCCTAACTCACCATAATACGGATGTTGTGGGGAATTGATCACACTGATGTGTGACAAATCAATGATGTTATTACACGGCGGTATACCCTGCTGACACTGATAGTTAACGATGGGATAGTGTTCACTGAGTGCTTGTGTGGCGGTGCGTTTGTCACCGTAATAAACGAGTAAATTATTGCGTGTTTTGGGTCTTTTCTCTGGGTTATACCAAGCGCCTGCAAGCGCTAGGGTCGCGGTTGCATCTATCGTTGTGTCTACATCACTTTGCGCGATAAATAACGGGATGTTAGGCAGTGTTTTCTTCGCAAGTTTGTCTGCTTTTATGCGGCGCATAGCCTCATGAGCTAATGTTGCAGCCGCGAATGCAAAAGACTCATACTTGGCAAAGTCGATGTCAGCATCTTCGTCTATCCAATTTACAAATGGGATCAGGTCAACCCATTTAGAAAGCCAACCATTTTTATTGTGAGGCTCTGTTGCTGGCGACCATAACATCATCGCCTTTACCTGTTTGGGCACGGGGTTTTCTGCAAGGTGAGCAATTGCTAGTGCTGCTCCAGTAGAATAACCGCCCACAACAATCTCGTCGTAGTCTTTGCTGGTGCGGGAAATAGCATAGTGAGTGATTGCCTGCCATTGCTCAAAATCAGTTTCTTGTAGATCACTTGCCGCCGTACCGTGGCCTGGTAACAGCACAGTGCGCACGTTATATCCTTGCTCATAGAAAAAGGCTGCAAGTGAATGATAACTAAAAGGCGAATCGGTTAAGCCATGAAATAGTAGAGCAACCTTGTTCGAGTCGGCGCGTTTTAATTCAAATGGGCTCAGTAAATCAACGACTTGCAATGTATCGCCAAGCTGATTTTGCGTTTGCAATAAACGCACTGTGCGTGTGTTGATGGGGCATAACCAGCTCGCGCGTGGATTGCGAGCATTGATGACTTGGCGAGCGTAAGCGAGGTAACGGCTAAACTCAGGCAGGCTTGTTAAATCAAACTTATCGACTGTGTTGTCCTGTACCCAGCGATAACTTCCTGCTTTTTTCGACGCCATAATAAAGTCAACGTCACTGATATGGGTTAAACAGTTTTGCGCCCAACTGGTGGTACTCAAAGAGCTCAAAAAGATAAATAAAAATAAGCGCATCACGCTGATCCTCATGGCGTTTATAGTAATGACAATAACAAAGGGCGAGAGTGTCGACTAGTGGTTAATCCAATGGTACTTGCCAGCGAGAAAATGTCTGTTTTAGTACTACGGTTGACTCAATCGCGCCGATATCCCCACATGCTCCAAGTGAGTGCTTAACAAATAGCTCATAGCTGGCTAAGTCACGAGCAATTATTTTTAGCAAATAATCATATTCCCCAGTGATCACCGAGCACTCTTGTATTTGTACAAAGCCTGCTACGTGATCTTCAAAACGATTGGCCGCTGCAGCGGAGTTTTGTGTGAGCTTCACCAAGGCATATACACAGATAGTGTAATCAAGTAGTTGTGTGTTTAATCGTGCGTGATAACCCTGAATATATCCTGCTTGTTGCAGCTTATTAATACGGCGGATCACGGGGGTGTCCGATAGGTTAATCTGTTGTGCAAGTTCACTAACCGGCATGCGTCCATCTTGCTGTAAAAGCGCTAAGAGTTGCAGATCTTTGCTATCAATTTTTATTTTTTGGCTATCATCACTCATAAAATTAAATTTATTGCAGTATTTCACTAACTATAGCCTTGTTTTAAGATGAAAGTTAAGTAATTCCACTTGTCACCCTGTGTTATTTTATTGCCATTATTGGGCTTTTATAGAGTAAAGACATGACAACCCATAGCCGAGCATTTGATACCTGGATGCGCAATGACTTTGTTGAGATCAACAACCAACTTGAAGACATCTATTGGCAGCAAGAAGACAGAGCAAACGTCGAGGGTGTTGGCGATGCGCTAAAGCAGCAACTCGTAGATGAAGGGAATGCGTTGATTAAGCATTTGGTTGCTGAGGGCAACACTGACGAAGGCTTTGACCATGCATTTGATTTGCTGGGTAATGTAGGTTTGTTTATGGCGGCATGCCGCCGTCATGAAATTACTGAACCATCGCGCGAAACGCACTCACCTTTGCTTGATGCATCCACACTAGCAATGCATATTGGCGCGTCTATCGGTGTGACACCACGCTTTGCAACCGCACACCTTTGTACGCATAACAGTGCTGTAAATGGTCTCTATAAACGCTTTACTGACCTTGAAGATGAAAAGCTGTTTGTGGATTACAATACCAAAGGTATTCTTGCTTATAAGCGCGCCGCTGATGCGTTATTGCGACTACAGCCGCTGGGTATTTCACATCCTATCGCAGCTGATCTTCTGGCTGTGGTAGAACAGGCGCTCAAAGATGTGATGCAAAGTAATAATTACCTCTTCCAAAACCTTGATACCGATCGTTTCTTCTATTGTGTTCGTCCTTACTACAAGCCATATCGTGTAGGTAAAGAGGTTTATCGAGGTGCTAACGCCGGTGATTTTGCAGGTATTAACGTTATAGATATGTTGTTAGGTCTGTGCCAAGCAAACGAGACTAGCTATTCGCAAATGTTGGTAGATAAGTTCCTCTACATGATGCCAGAAGACCAACAAGTGCTGCGCCACTGTATGCGTTTGCCCTCATTTATGGATGAGTTCTTACAGGTCGGCGAAGAACATCACACATCATCGTGGTTCCAAGAGAACCTGCGTGCCTTCTTAAAAGTGTGCAAGCTGCATGGGCAAACTGCCATTCAGCACCATAATCAATTGGTTGAAAAGTACATCCGCATTCCAAATCAAGACTTAGGCACATCGCATCAAGAAAAAGTAACAGCCAGTGGTCCGCCGCTGCCGGTATTGCTCGCCCAGCTCGAGAAGTTACGAGATCGTCGTGCAGCGCGACCAAGAGATGATATATTCACACGCTACAATGATATTACGCGCTTAACAGAGTTGTTGGACTAGAGTATGAAAGAGCAATTTATCTTACCCGATAGCACCTATTTACTGAGTCACTCAGTTGGCCGTCCATTGCACAGCGCAAAGCAACACTTCAGCGATGCTTTTTTTGCGCCATGGGAGCAAGGGAAAACTGAGCCTTGGCAGCAGTGGCTTGGCGGTGTGGATGCTTTCACACAGCAACTCGCAACCCTGTTTAATAGCGAAGCTAAACTGTTTTGTCCTCAGGTTAACTTATCAAGTGCGCTAACTAAGCTTGTGCACGCTCACCCTCGGCTGAACAAAGCTAAGTGCAAAGTACTGATGTCTGAGCAAGACTTTCCAAGCATGGGCTTTGCGCTGCAAAAGTCACTCGCAGAACGCAGTGAGTTTGTGTTTATCCCAGCCAGCGTAGATGTATGTGACGCCAATGTATGGGAGCGTTATTTAACACCAGAGATTGATTTGGTGTTTATTTCTCAAGTGTATTCAAATTCAGGCAAGCAAGCACCGAGCGCGGATATTATCGGTTTGGCAAAGCGCCAAGGTGTATTGAGCCTTGTTGATGTGGCGCAAGCTGCAGGTATTATCGATATTGACCTATCGCATTTGCAGCCTGACTTTATGATTGGTTCAAGCGTTAAGTGGTTGTGTGGCGGCCCCGGTGCTGCATATTTGTGGGTGAATGAACAGCAGCTTGGTCTGTGTGAGCCTAAAGACGTAGGGTGGTTTTCGCATCAAAATCCATTTGAGTTCGATATTCATCACTTTGCCTATCATGATAGTGCGCTGCGCTTTTGGGGTGGTACACCCAGTGTTGAGCCATACATCCTCGCCGCTCACAGCATTGCGTGGTTCAATGAATTTGGTGTAGATAAGGTGCGTGAGCACAATTTGGCGTTGCAACAGGCATTGATTGATGCGCATCCGCAATTTGTCGTCTCACCAATTGCTGCTCATGAGCGCAGTGGAACAGTCATCGTGCATGCAGGAGACAAACAAGAAGCATTGATGGCACAGCTTCAGGCTCACAATATTAGTGCCGACCAACGCCATTTGGGAGCACGCATTTCATTTCACATATATAACGATATGGATGATGTGGAGCGTCTGAACTCTTTACTGCAGCGGCTAGTTTGATTTAGCCGCTTCGTCTATTTTCGCTTTCTCATCTTTGAGCTGTTGAATGACTTTTTGTTCACGTTCTATGAGTGATGAGTAGTTGCTGCGGATCACATCCGCCTGTTTCTTTTTCGCCTCATCAATAGAGTTTGCGCCAAGATAATTGGCCGTCGCTTGATTAATACCATCAATATTGTCTAAGTCACTTCTCATCCGCTCTTCAAAGCTTTTGATATTGTGTTCATGCATAGCAATGCGACGATCAATATTGCGCTTGGTGATATATGTATCAACCTCGCTGTTTGGATCATCAGGCTTTTCTTGCTCATCACTAGCAGGCGCTTTGCTCGCTCTTACATTGATAACTTGAGCGTCTTTGCCGCATGGGAGCTGGCTGAATGTAGCCACGCCATTGATGGTGCATTTGTACACCGCCGCATAGCTTGGAATTGATACCAAAGCTGTGAGTGCGATGACCAAAGAAAAGTTTTTCATATATCCTGTCCGTAGGGATCACTTAATACGATTCTAGAAGCTTGAGGCCCAAAAGCAATACTGGACTTGGAAAATATCTAAGTGGTTGAATGAGTTAGGCAAAAAAATCTTTGGCAAATCAATCACCGAGAGTGGCCGATGAGTTCGTGCTTGCAGCCGCACTTGCAGCCGCATTCACCTTCGCGGGCGCCTGCGCGGCTCAAAATGTTCCTGACATTTTGTCGAACGGAGGGTTCAAACCAAGTCCGCCTACCCGTAATTTAGCCATAAAAAAACCGCCACAAAGGCGGTTCTTTTAAAACTAATGGCGGAGAAGGGTCGAAAAAACCGAAGTGCAACTTCGCAGTTTTGAGACGCCGAAGGCCGGACGCTTGCGACTGAACGCCGAAAAGCAAAAAACCGCGTCTAAGCGCGGTTTTTTATCATAACTAATGGCTTCGATTCGGGATAAGCGCTCGTGCATCCTAGCACTCGCCCCTGCGGGCGCCTGCGCGGCTCAAAATGTTCCTGACATTTTGTCGAACGGAGGGTCCAAACCAAGTCCGCCTACTCGTAATTTAGTCATAAAAAAACCGCCATTAAGGGGGTTCTTTTATGACTAATGGCGGAGAAGGAGGGATTCGAACCCTCGATAGGGCTACAAACCCTATACTCCCTTAGCAGGGGAGCGCCTTCAGCCACTCGGCCACCTCTCCGGCGCGAATCAGTTTGTTAAATTTGGCGGAGAGATAGGGATTTGAACCCTAGATACGCTATTAACGTATGCCGGTTTTCAAGACCGGTGCTTTCAACCACTCAGCCATCTCTCCATGGGGTAGGATAATACTGAGGCGAGCTGCTGGTGTAAATAGGAAATGAATCGTTTGCTGTATTTTTGTGCTATTTCAGCGGCCAAGGAGAAAAATTTGCAGGATTTGGTGCCAAGCTGGTTGCGTCTTAGCACCACAAAGTAACATTAGTGAAACTAATTACTTGTAACGAACTACACCGCTCAAGGCGAGTTCTTTACCAAAACGGTTCAATTTTGCCATCATCTTCGCTTTGCGTTTGCTTGGCTTTACTGCGACTTGGTGTGCGACTGTTTGATCTAATGTGTTTACTGGTTTCATGGTTGCCTACTCTCGTTTGTGCCCGTGGTTGAAAACAAGGCTATTTTGCAACCGATTTGGTTAAAAATAAAACGATAAAAACTGGCCCATTCGAATTAATTTATCTAATGCGATTAATGTATTGTTAACTTTTTATCGAAACGTGAATTGCATGAATATGATATCAATGAATAGCCTTAGAGCCTTATTCATAGAGAGTTTTTGTCTTGAGTTGCGGATTTATATGACATAGTCTGCATATCTATTCACATGAATCAAATTTGTTATTAAGGTGGCTTTAGTGGCGCAAAAAGATGTCTGTCTGTTGTTATATCACCCTTTACAGGCTAATGCGGCTCTAAGAGCAACACGGACACAGCTCGAAAAGGTCAATCGGGAATATATTGACATGGCTACCAGTGGCGACTTTTTGGCTGATGTACACAGTTTGCGACACCACTTGTCGCGAGTGCATCGCGTTATTGTGCTGGGCGGCGATGGTACGCTGAATTTAGCTGTAAATGCACTCGCGCATACTGATGTTGAGCTGGCGCTGGTTCCATGTGGTAGTGGCAACGATTTTGCCCGCCAATGGCGTTGCTCACCACAGCAATGGATCGCGGCTGCGTTGAGTGAAAAAAGTACGCCAATTAACGTGGCTCAGGTGAATGAGCGCTATTTTATTAATATTGCTGGGGTTGGCTATGATGCCGAGGTTGTAAAGCATAGTGAGGCAAAAAGCGGACTCTTCGCGCATTTGAGTTATACCATCAAGGGATTGAGGCACTTATATCGCTATGTACCGCCAGTGGTTAATTTTACCATGGATGATAAAGCGCATAGGCGAGAGTCTTTGATGCTGTGTATTGCCAATGGGCAATTCTTTGGTGCAGGTATGCACATTGCCCCTCAAGCGCATATTCAAGGTGAGCAATTAAGTGGTATTCATGTTGGCAAAGCGTCGTTTTGGCAACAAGTGTATGCACTGCTTTTGAGCTATGCAGGCAAGCATGTCAACTTATCTCATATTGAGCAGTTTAGCGCGCACGAAGTGGTGGTGAGTACACCGAACATAGGCATAGAGGCGGATGGAGAATATGTTGGTCTATCTCCAGCCGCCTTTAAGTTACATAAACACGCGCTACGTTTTGTAATACCTAAAGTCAGCACGCCCTAAGGGGCGGTGGTTGCACGAGGTACCGCTCTGGTTGCTTTATAGCGTGCAAAAAATGCGGCTATTTCATCAAATGGCGTTAAGACTATGGCGTTTCCTAGTAACACCAATGCAAAGCCATATACTGTGTTAAGTTGCCATACGAACCCTTCAAATAGGGTGCTGAGTACGACTGCAACGAGCGGGAATAGGACAATCACATAGCTAGCCCTTTCTGGTCCTATGTTCTTCAACAAGACAAAATAACAAGCAAACGCTATCACTGTACCGAAGGTGCTTAAGTACAATAGTGATATCCAATAACTTGTTGGCGCGCTATCAAGGTTCCAGCTTACGCCGCTAAATAGTACAAACGCTAGCAAGCCCAATGTGCTGTAGAACATCCCCCAGGCATTGCCTTGTAAGATGCCAACGTGTGCGCGTGAGTTACGTACGCTGACCATATTGCCGATTGACGCAACCAAAGTACCACCTAGGCACAACAACAGACCAAGTAGTATCTCGTTGTTTAAATCCAATGTTGCAATGGCAGGCCAAAAAAGGATCACGATGCCACCAATACCCATTAGTGCGCCAAAGTAGATACGTTTTGCGATGGGCTTTTTGAAGAACAAGCGGGTATTGAGGATATTCATCAGCAACAAGGTGCTAAATGCAATAGAGCTCATTGCTGAGGTTAAATAATGTTGCGCCCAGTACAAAATGAGATAGTTCGCACCAAAGTTACACAAGGCTAACAGAGCAAAAAAGCCATGATCTTGAGCGCTATATTTCATTGGTAATCGCTTTACTAAAACAAATGCCCACATGATCAAAGCCGCTATCGCAAAACGCAGAAATAAAGACACTTGAACGTCGATATCCCCAAGTTGAAATTCAATGGCGAGCCATGTTGAACCCCAAATTAAGACAGTAAAAAAATAGAGTAAGGCATTTTTCATGGCGCTATTCCACATGTTTAAAGCTGGTATTCTACGACTATTTTGTATACTGTACATAAACAGAATTTAACTATTTATACCTATACAGATTGTTATGTCACGGATCGTCAACAAACAACGCGCAACCTACCTTTATCAGCAAGTAATTGATTTAATAAAAGATATGCAATTGCATGGAACGCTAAGTGCAGGAGAAAAGCTGCCATCTTTGCGCAATATGGCACAAAAACTTTCTGTCAGTATTCCTACTGTGCAGCAAGCTTACCAAGAACTGGAACGCCAAGGTGTGATCAGTGCCCGCGAAAAGTCGGGCTTTTACCTTAATGCGTTGGATAAGGCCTGCAGTCAGCCTCGGCGCACCTCAGTGACTAAGAGTCCGGTTGAAGTAAACAAGCAAGCCTTGATTGAGCAGGTGTTTGAGGGGTTGCATCGACCCGGTGTCGTGCCGCTAGGTATTGCTAATCCAGTTGCAGCCAGCCCCACTGATAAAGTGCTTAGTCGCACCATGCGCAAAGTAATGAATTTGGCAGGGCACAAAGCGATAAATTATGGCCCCTCCGACGGTTTTGGTGCCTTAAAAAAGCAGATCATTAATCGCTACTTGGATTGTGCCCTAGGCGTCAATAGTGACGAATTGATCATTACTAACGGTGCTCAAGAAGCGTTACATATTGCGATTCGTTGTGTGACTTCACCGGGCGATATCGTAGCTATCGAATCACCTTGCTACTTCGGCATTGTCGAAATGTTGGAAAGTTTAGGTGTAAAAGTGATTGAGATCCCATTGTGCCCGCAAGAAGGTATGTGTGTAGAGGACTTAGAGCGCGCATTCGCCCAACATGACATCAAAGCATGTATTGTATCCACGGCGATCAGCAATCCGCTCGGTTCAAGAATGAATGATGAGCGACGACAGCAATTAGTGCGGGTAATCGAAAGTCATGGAGCAGTACTCATTGAAGATGATGTATACGGTGAATTGGCGTATGAGAATCACGACCTTAAACCAGCTCAATATTACTCAAGTACGGGAAATGTGATTACCTGCTCTTCGTTTTCTAAAACGGCTGCTCCAAGTTACCGTATAGGTTGGCTTATCGCGAGCAAATATGCACCTAAGGCAAGGCGACTGAAGCGAGCAATGAGCTGCTCATCGTCGCTCATGAACCAATGGACATTAAGTGAATTTCTTAACAGCGGCGACTATGACAAAAATCTTAAAGTATTGCGCCAGCGCTTAGCACTTAACAAAGAGCGCATGAGGGCTTTGGTGCAAAAACATTTTCCTGAAGGTACACGCATGACTAATCCGCAGGGCGGTTGTGTGCTGTGGCTACAGTTACCTACACAGTTTGATGTGGTTGAGCTATTTCATGTTGCTTTGGATAACGGCATTAGTATCACGCCGGGTGCTATATTCAGTGCCACTGATAAATACCGCCAATGCATGCGGTTAAGCTTTGGTTTGGTTTGGAGTGATGAAGTAGAAAAGGCAGTAGCGCGGTTGGGCGCGCTCTGCCAGCAAGTGCGAAAGGGTAATTAGTTACTAAGCAGCTGATAGCTCTTAAGTTCAGGGATCATGGTGATCAGCTGTTGTTCTTGTGCGGCTAGCTCAGTGAAGGTAATGCATAGGGCGTCGGCACGCTTTTCAATGTTTGCAGCTTGCAGTTCAACACGCTGCTCAACTTGCTCACCAAGACGCTCCATACGTTGCTCGAATTCATCCATATCACCACCGGCACCAATCATTTGTGTGCCAAGTGATACGAGAATGCCACCGATAGATTGCAATACAGCTTGCTCCATGGCTTGTTCAAAGTCTTCATCGAACTGGTTTTCAATATCATTACCGAGTTGCTCAAAACTTTGTTTGCCCATAACAAAGGCGCCGTTTTGATAAAAAGTGTCTTCAATGTTTACACCAATTTGATCGACGAGCTCTGTTAGTGCGTCGTTGTGCTGAATGCCAAACGCTGCGCCAACTTCTTCAATGGCTACGCCCGCGATTTTCACGCCATCAAGGGCAATTTGAGCTACTTCCGGCATTTGCGTGCGCACACTATCAACGTAGTTTGCAACCGCTTCTTGTTGCTCTGAGGTCAGGTTCATTATTTCGCCATCAATTTCCAACTGACCATTTTCAAAGACTAGGTGCTGGTTATTGGCGTTGGTGATTTGTAGGCGTTGAGGCTCGATGCGAACGTCATTGGTAAATTCGATACTGCATTGTTCTGAGCCAAAAGAAATTGAATTATCATCTTTGGCAAATGCTGCGCCAGAAACACTCAATGCAGAGATAACAGCTAATGTGGTCGTTTTCATTGTTAAAATTCCTGTTGAAGTATTGACGAGCTAGACAATTCAATTTCGGTGCCAATTAATTTATTTGTTTTATTTCAGCGATTTATGATTTTTGTCGGGTAAGTGCAGTTTGTGAACTTAGTTAAATTAGCTAATATTTAGTCAAAATTTCACTTATTGGTTACGGCTGTCGTTGGGCTTTATATTCGTGGATATGTCCGAAAAGAAGATAAACGCTATCGTTTCATCGAAAAATTTTATGGAAACGATAAAAAGATCTCACTTTCAACATTTATCTTTAACAGCTATTAATTCACTCGATAGGGCGATGCCCTGTATTCGGTGCGCTACACCGTAGCTGCATTGATCTCTGTTTTGATTTATTGGAGTGTATTGTGGGTAAAACTTATTCCTATGATGCGTTTGAAGACGAGTTTGTTGAAGATGAATACGAAGCGATGGGACGCAATCAAAACGACCGTCGTAAGCGCAAAGTGAAAAAAAAGCTTGATGATTATTTAGAGCAGCGCAGGCTCAGAAAGAATCTCGGCGATGATGATTTTGACGACTATCTGAATGAAGAATAAAAAAGGGGCTTTATGCCCCTTTTTCCGTTAACGCAGCACGAAAAACACTGCCATAGCCAGTATGGTTGTGGCATAGATACTTTTTGTTTTATAAGCGGTAATAATCGCTATTGTTGCCGCTATGAGATAGGGATTGGTATAGCTGAGGTGCCATTGACCATCAGGCAACAATACAATAGGCACCCAAATAGCAGTGAGTACGGCTGGGGCGCTAAAACTTAAAAACCGCTGCAGCTTTGGGCCAACACTAAAGCCCAATGAGCGATGCAGAAATAGATAACGACTAGAGAAGGTAATGACGGCCATCATCAAAATGGTAGTGATCATGATGATGCACCTTTAGATAAAACGTAGCCGCAGCTCATTCCCAACAAAGCGCTGAACACCAGCCACATGTCTACCCCTAAAAACTTTAAGGTTGCGGCGCACACGCCCGAGACAATGACACACGCTAAGGTCGCTTTATTTTTAATGGATGGGATCACCAATGCAATGAAGGTGGTCGCAATGGCGAAGTCGAGACCTAAATCAGTTAAATCAGGCAACAGTGAACCTGCCACTATGCCTAGCAATGTCCAGATATTCCAAAAAACATAGAAGCTAAAGCCCGCGCTCAGTGCATAAATAAGGCGCGTTTTATTTTGGTACGCTTTGCGGTGGTGGGAAAAAGCAAAGAGTTCATCGGTAAGCACAAAGCTAACAGGGAGCCGCCACCTCAGCGGCTGTGCGATGACTTTTTGTCTTACCGCGAGGCCATATAAAAAATGCCGTGAGCTGATGATGAATGTGGTAATAGCAATGGTGAGCAATGGCGTGTTGTTGGCTATGAGTTCAATTGCTACCAGCTGTGCTGAACCTGCAAAAACCAGTAAGGACATAAGTTGGGCTTCGAGTGCGCTAAAGCCATTTTGCATCGCCAAAGAGCCACACAAAATACCCCAAGGTAATACGGCTAAATTGAGCGGCATCATATCGAGCTGTCCCTTTATAAACGCGGCGCGATGCAGCGTGCGTTGGTTCTTGCCATTATTATTGTGAGACATATAAAAACTGACCGCGTATATTTCGCTCTGTTCCCAGATTTTGGCATAATCAGTGGCGTTTAAAAAGAGACGGAGTGACTATGAAAGTTTGGGATGGGTTTGTACGGTTTTTTCATTGGGCGTTAGTGGCATGCCTAGCGGGGCTATATGTCTCTGCTGAGCAAGGGTTAATGGAGCTGCACTTTGTACTTGGCTATACAACCACCGCATTACTGGTTACACGGCTTGTTTGGGGCGTATTTGGTAGTGACACAGCGCGTTTATCGGCATTACTTAATGGTCCAAAAGCGGTGGTGCAGGCATTACGTTCGAGTGATGTGAACGCAGGTCATAATGCTGCTGGTGGTTATATGGTATTGCTGTTCTTTGTGCTTGTTTTAGTGCAGGTAACGACGGGATTTATGACTACCGACGATATCCTCACTGATGGACCGCTGGTGCAATATGTGCCTTACGCATGGGTAGAGTGGGCATCGTCTTGGCATAAACAGAATTTTGATCTGCTACTGATTGCTATCGGTCTGCATATTGCGGCGATTGTATTTTATGCTCTGCGCGGGAAGAAGCTGGTACCTGCCATGGTTACTGGGCGTAATAGCCAAATAAATCAAAAGGTTGTAATTAAACCAAGCTGGCCTGCATTTGTTATCTTTGTTGCTATTTTTGCACTCATTATGTTCACATGGGGCTATCAACCGTTCATCGCATTGTTTTAGCTCGTTTGTAAAGATTTGTTACAAATCTATAAGCTTATGATATTAATGCTTTTTAATTAGTTTTCATGGTGCTGAACGGTATTTAACTCCCTGTTTACATGTGTGTCATGTTGTCACGATTTTGTTTTTGTTTATAGTACACGTGGGATAAAACAAAAATGGAACAACTAGTTAGGAAGTGAAACATGAATAACAACAATATTCGTCTTAGCGCACTCGCGTTGGGCATCTCATCTGCATTGGTAAGCGCCCAAGCAGCCAGTGCAACCCTAGGTGAACAAACCAAACTATTCGACCCACAAAATAAGCCTCTAGTAGAAAGGCAAGTTGCTGAATTTAAAGAACAACAAAAGCAGGCTGAAGCCTGGCTCGTAGAGTTAAACGGCCAGCACCTATACAGCGTGAGCAAGCCTCAGCAGGCGGCTGCAAGTTCAGAAATTAATGATCTTCAGCAGCGCGTAATGAACGACATGCAAAACATGGACTTAAACGTTAATGTTTTGTTCCGTACTTCAAAGTTGGCTAATGCGCTTGTTGTTGATGGTGATGAAAATGAAATCCGTCAGCTTGAACAACACGAAGATGTGAAAGCCATCTACCCTGTGTACAACTACGAGCTAGGTGTTGCAGATAGTGCTGATTATGTAAAAGCGACGCCGTTGGTTGCTAATGGCATAGCAAGCGGAAGCGGCGTTAAAGTCGCCGTACTTGATACGGGTATTGACTACACTCACGCAGCGTTCGGTGGTGAGGGTACAGCCGCGGCTTATGCAGCAGCGATTGCTGATGAGTCTGTAACGTGGCCTCAAGGTATTGTGCAAGGTGGTTATGACTTCGTTAACATGGACCCAGATCCAATTGATAACGGCACAAGCCACGGCACGCACGTATCTCACTCTGTATCTGGTATCGCACCTGATGTGGACCTCTACGTGTACTCTGTATGTGCGCAATTCTGTTCAGGTGCTGCGCAATTAAGTGCGCTTGAGGCGGCCATGGACCCTAATGGCGATTTAGATATTTCTGATCGCGTAGATGTAGTGAATATGTCTCTTGGTGGAGACTATGGCGATATCGCAGAAACTGCGGTAGGTCTATTTATCAACCGTGCTGTTGCGCTTGGCACAAACCTCGTGATCTCTGCGGGTAATGACAACGACATTCCTTTTATCGTTGGTGGTCCAAGTACCACTGAGCATGCTTTATCTGTTGGCGCAATGACTCACCCAACCGATGAAGTATTAAACGCGACTGGTACTGTAAACTCAGAAGAGGCAACTTTCCAAGCGGCGAGCTTTGGCCCAATGGACGCGTTCAGCTTTAACAGCGATGACACAGAAGTGGTTTATCCAGATGCAAACCAAACAGCGTGTGCTGCGTTTGCTGATGGCATCGACTTTACCGGTAAAGCAGTAATTATTGACCGTGGCGGCTGTGCATTCACCCAAAAAGTACTTGCAGCGCAAGACAAGGGCGCGGCATTTGTGATCATTGCTAATAACAATGACGATGGCACACCAGCACCTATGGGCGGTTTTGACAGTAATGTAACCATTCCATCTGTGGGCGTCAGCTACGCAACGGGCATGCAGATTAAAGACGGTGCGAGCTTCAGTGTGAGCATTGAGCCGGTTGTAACATCTGGTGCGGTAGCAGGCTTCTCTTCACGAGGCCCTTCTGTAAGTGGCCTTCTTAAGCCTGAAATCACAGCTCCGGGTGTGAACATTATGACGGCTTCACCGGGTACCGGAACTGCTTTAACCGGTGCATCAGGGACTTCTTTCTCTGGCCCTATTACAGCAGGTGCGATGAGTATTCTAAAAGAGGCATTGCCAGAGCGTAACGCGCTTGAGCTAAAAGCCACTATCATGAATGCGGCAAACCTAGACGTTACTTTGACTCCGCGCGCATTGGATGAAAATGCAGAGCTTGCACCAATCAGCTTGATTGGCTCGGGTCTAGTGGATGTAGAAAAAGCGGCTAACTTACCTGTTGCTGCATGGGCGAAAGACACGCGCCAAGCTGCATTATCATTCGGTTTGCAGAGCCTAAGTGAAGTGACCACCATGACTAAAACAGTGCAGGTGAAAAACTTCTCTAACTCAGCGAAAACATATGATTTGGCATGGCAGCACCGCTTTGATGATGATGCCGAATCAGGGGCTATTTCAGCGCAATTCCCATCGTCAGTGACCGTTCCTGCAGGCCAAACAATTGAGTTTGACGTGACAGTAACCATCGACCCGGCTAATTTGCCGCAGTGGCAAGTTGACTTCAGCAATTCGTGGTCGAGCGATGCGGGTGCATTACTAACAAGCTCTGAGCTTGATGGCGCGCTTGTATTCAACGAAGGCGGTGAGCATGCATTGCATATGGTTTATCATGTATTACCGCGTGCTGCTGCAAAGCCTGTATTCGGCGCCGAGAAAACAGAAGACGGCGTGGTTTACACCGTAACAAACGAAGGCGCAACTGACTTTGTTCCTGTGATTGTTGAAAACACAGCAACAGATGAAGCTGGTGATGCTGAGCGTCTGGATATTGTGGCGGGTAGTGTGGAGACACTACAAGTACCCACATCATTCTGTGGCTCTGGCTATGGTGTATTCACGACGATTGTCTTAAACCAAGCAATTACTTCGAACTTTATCGGTAACTTTGCGGCGGATTATGACTTAGACAGTGATGGCCAATGGGATGCACGCTCGCACTCTCTGAGCTATCGTTCATTTGCAGGTAGTGGTGTTCCTCCATACCCAGTAACTTACTCAGTGCCAGCAAACACATTGAATAATTTATACTTTGATGCCGGCACTAACTTTGTAACTCTACAAAACTGTATTGAGGACTTCGGTCTTGCCGCTTCAGATTTAGGTGCAGTGAATGCAACTGTGCGCTTCCGTGTGGGTGAAGGTTATTACGATAGCACTGGCATGGGTGCAGTTGATAGCGCGACCGGTAGCTATGACTTCAGTCCTGCGCGTATCGTCGCAATGGCTGTTGATGCCCAAGGTGATGAAGTAACTAGCCTAGCGCCAGGTGAGAGCGCGCAATTCTTGTTTGCTGATGCGAACTTTACAGTATTGTCTACATCTGGCTCTGCTGCGGTAGTGACAAACCCTCGTGAGGACATGACTGTAGCACCAAGCCTAGCTGACGCTGAGTTCTCAGTTGATGAGAATACAGCAAATGGTACGGTGATTGGTTCACTAGCAGCCATGCGAAATGCGCCGCTAGCAGGAGCTATTTCAGAGTTCATCGTGACAAGCTCGACATCTACAGCGATTAGCATCAGCGATAATGGTGATGTGGTAGTTGCTAATTCAGAGCAGTTAGATTTTGATAATGGCTTAGAGCAAGTTGACTTCACCGTTGTTGCAACTGACTCAACAGGTAACATCTCAAATGAAGCGCATGTTGTTGTTAAAGTGAATAACCTGCGTGATGAGGCGTCTGAACAGCCACAACCTATCGTGTCACCTAAGAATGATCTTAGCTCAGGCACATGGGGTTGGTTCACATTGTTACTCGCACCAGCATTATGGCTACGTCGCCGTAAGGGCTAATATATCTAGTTGGAAATACAAACGGCGCTAAATAGCGCCGTTTTTTATTGCAGGTGTGTTTGCCTGTTAGTCTTTAAATGACTTGTGGCAGTCTTTACAGCCTTTCGCCCAGTTTTGAAATGCCGGGACGATCTGTTCTTTGTCACCCGTTTGTGCTGCAACGGCGAGCTCTTGTGCGTATTGTGCAAAAGCATTTGCCTTGGCATCAAATGTTGCTCGGTCTTCCCAAATTGCAGGGAGTGCTGCGGTATCACCTTGATCAGTACCTGCTACGAATGCTTCCCACGGCATTTGCGACAATGCTGCGGCATTATTTGCACGTTGCGCGAAGCGCTCAGCATCGAAAGGTACTTTACCTTTGAGCATGTCGCCCATATCCCCGATTTGTACGCGAATAATTGAAAAAGCAGATTGGCGATAATCGATTGCGTCCTCTGGTTTTTCAAACACTGAGTCTGCAAGAACTGTTGATGAAGCAGCGCTTAGTGCCACTGCTGTAATGATTGCGTGAAGTTTCATTCCATTTGCCCTTTATTATTAATGTATGCCCTTTTTACCTAAGCGGCATTGTGAAAACAAGCTAATACAGATGAACAGGCTATTCGCCTACGTCTACATCAGCAAAGATCATCCCTCTGCGCATGCTGCGTGTTGCCAAGAATACCTCGGCTAGCAACGAGATAAATGCCAATATTAGCAACAACATGGCTATCATAAAGCACACAGCGATGGCAGTACCTAAGTTAATCGACTGGATGTTCGCCATAAACAGCAACATTACTACGGCGCTCACGAGGGTTGCGCTCAGTACGCTCAAACTAAAAGCGATATGAATACAACGAGCACGCTTTAACAGCGCTCGCAGTTCGGTCGTTAAAGAGTGATTCAGCTCATCATCAGTACTGACTTTGAGTTTGCGCTCCAAGGTGCGAGCTCGGTCTGTCACGCGCGCGAGTCGATTAGACAGAACGCCCAAAGTAGCTGCGATGCCAGTAATAAGAAATACAGGCGCAACGGCTGTTTGTATTACTTTTGCCATAGTAAGAATGTTGACAACGTCAGTGCTCACAAAGGCTCCTTATCTAATGAGTGGATGCTTAAGTGTATCGCTAAGGTGATGACTCGCATAGGAATGTTTGATGCGAATGCTAGACAAATGATTCTAAAGCGGTAATCCTGAAAGCTCGATTAATTTTTAAAGGAATTAGCATGGAACCGGTACTACCCGAGAATAATAATAAACAAGGTGATGAAAACACCATGGCGATGTTGTGCCACCTGTCTGCCTTGGCTGGTTTTATTGTGCCCCTAGGAGCTGTATTAGGCCCGCTTATTGTGTGGTTGGTCAAAAAAGACGAAATGCCCATTGTGGACCGTCACGGGCGTGACTCTTTGAACTTTCAGTTGACCATGCTCATTGCGTATGTGGTGAGCTTTATTTTAGTGTTTGTGGTGATCGGCGTTATTTTGCTGCCTATTGTGGCGTTATTTTCGTTGATTATGGTGGTCATTGCGTCGATTAAGGCTTATGAAGGAAAAGAGTTTTCTTATCCTCTGAGTATAAAATTTCTGTAAAATAGCGACGTTTTGAAAAGTGTATAAGGTGAATGTTCTACCATGGCATATTGGAGCTTATTGTTAAGCGCATTCATCTCTGCAACCTTATTTCCGAGTTCTTCGGAGGTGGTGCTAAGTACCCTGATTGTCACTGGGGAATATTCTTTGTGGCTACTGTGGCTCAGCGCCACTGTTGGCAATGTCTTAGGTAGTTGCGTGAATTATGTGTTGGGCACTCAGGTCACGCGCTTTGCCGATAGAAAATGGTTTCCGGTTTCGCCCAAAGCACTGCACAAAGCGCAGCAGCAGTTCAACCGCTATGGCGTTTACAGCCTGTTGTTTGCATGGTTGCCAGTGGTGGGCGATCCACTAACCTTAATAGGCGGGGTATTTCGGGTGCGTTTTACCTTGTTCTTGGTGTTAGTGACCATAGGCAAGGGGTTGCGATACGCTGTCGTCATTGCCATGGCTTTGGGATTAGAGGCGCTACTTGCGTAGCGCCAGAGCATTATTCTGGGCGATGCCAATCGAGTGTTAACGACACCGAGTCTGCAAAGCGTAACGCATGTGGTTTATCAACACGCACCTTAGCATAGTGCACGCTTGGGTGGGTGTGACACAGCGCTAAAATTTCAGCCACGAGCTTTTCGAGCAACAAAAACTGCCCTTGCTCAACAAGGCTGATAACCGCTTTGGTTACGGTTTTATAATTCAGCGCTTCGTTTACAGCATCTTGTTCACAGGCTTTGTCTGCTGGGTAGTGAATCTCAATATTGATCACCACATCCTGCTTTTTTTCACGCTCCTCGGGGTTAAACCCGATAAATGTACGCAAGCGTAAATTGGTGACATTAATGATGGCATTGGTCATCGGCTTCCCTTAATTTTTGACTAGCTGCAAGAACTCATTTCGGGTTTTTGAATCAGTGCGGAAGTTGCCTAACATGACCGACGTGCGCATTTTGGAGTTTTGCTTTTCAACTCCACGCATCATCATACACATGTGTTTGGCTTCAACAATTACACCAACACCTTTGGCACCTGTGACTTGTTCAACCGCATGCGCTATTTGGTGCGTCAGTTGTTCTTGAATTTGGAAGCGGCGAGCGTACATATCCACGATGCGAGCAAACTTAGACAAACCCAGCACTTTTCCATTTGGAATGTAGGCGATATGTGCTCTACCTACAAAAGGCAGTAGGTGATGTTCACACATTGAGTAAAGCTCAATATCTTGAATCAATACCATGTCGTCAGCGTCTGAGGTAAACACCGCATTATTGGTGATCTCGTCCAGTGTTTGGCGATAGCCTTTGGTGAGATATTCCATGGCTTTGGCTGCGCGCTTTGGCGTATCAAGCAAGCCCTCGCGTTGCGGGTCTTCGCCAACGGCTGAAATGATTTCTTTGTAACTATTTTTCAATTCGTCGTGCATAGTGTTCTCGTTTATTTTAAATGACGGCCGCCATCAACAGCGAGGCTGCGTCCAGTGATGTAGTTGCTGTTAAGTAACAACTCAACGGCGGCGATAATTTCTTGGCAACCAGGCTCTATCCCCATGAGTGATTTGCGCAGCGTTTTTTCTCTGTAGCTGGCATCATCATCATCATTGAAGATAATCAAAGACGGTGCAATTGCATTGACTTTTACATGGGGAGCCCATTTCGCTGCGAATGATTTGGTAAAGTTATCTAATGCTGCTTTAGAGGCTGCATATGCCAAATGTTTGGGGCTGCCCTTTTCTACTACGTAATCAGTGAGATGGATCACATCAGCGGGGCCATCTTCAAGGTGTAACATGTCTTCGCAGTATTGATTGATTAAATAGGGCACTTTGGCATGGATACGCATCATGTTGTCGAATAACTGCGCGTAGTCACGGTTATTAGCCTCGCAATCCCAGCTTGACGCATTGTGAATAATTGCTCTGAGCTTAGGGGTGCACTGCTTGAGCTCATCGATAAATGCTTTGATGCTCTGATCACTATCGAAGTGCGCTTCAATACACGTGACACCCATACTCGCTAACTCGTCCACGGCGCTGTGGCGAGTGCGGTAGGTAATGATGACCTCATGGTCTAGATTGGCGAAGTGTTTTGCTAGGGCAAGCCCTATGCGCTGGCCTGCTCCGGTTATCAATATAGGAAAGGACATAACTTCCTGTTAGTTAGGCTAATTAACACTAACTATAAACAAATGATGAAAGGATTGCAGTGTTTACGCAGATAAATACACGGAGGATCAGTGCGAGGGTAACAATATTAAGGGTAACGCCGTGCAAGTGAAGCTGGCGTTGCCCTTAATATGAGGTGAGGTTTAGTCGTAGATAGTTGGGATTGGCTTACGCTTGTGCTGTGTGCGTAAATAAATGCCAATGATTTTATCTTCAACGTCTTGGCTGAGAGTTTTGCCCTCTAAGAAGTCATCTATTTGGTCATAGCTCAGCCCCAGTGCATCTTCATCAGCAAGACCTGGGCGGTCACACTCTAAGTCGGCAGTAGGCGTTTTTTGCACCAGTGTTTGCGGAGCGCCCAGCGCCTTAGCAAGCGCGCGTACTTGGCGCTTTGATAAACCAAATAATGGGGCCAGATCGCACGCACCGTCACCAAATTTTGTGTAGAAGCCAGTGATATTCTCAGCACTGTGGTCGGTACCAACAACTAAACCTTGAGTGAGGCCAGCAATTTCATATTGGGCAATCATGCGTTGACGAGCCTTTACATTGCCTTTGACGAAATCGACTTGAGCTTGCGCAGGCAACGCTAATTGAGTTTCTGCAAGGCCCATCAACACTTGTTCGTGCATGTGATCGGCAGCGGGTTTAATGTTTACGGTTACACGTTGACTTGGTTTGATAAAGTCTAGCGCAAGCTGGGCTTCGTCTTCATCCGCTTGCACACCATAGGGCAAACGAACTGCAATAAATTGATACTGCTGGGTGTCATGCTCAGCATTGAGTTCATCAACAGCCAATTGACATAAACGACCACACGTGGAGGAATCTACACCACCACTGATCCCCAATACTAAAGAGTGGCAATGCGCTTGCTGCAGTGTATGTTTGATAAATGCCACACGGCGCGCAATTTCATGGTCGATATCAATAGTTGGTTGCACCTTCATTTCGGCAACGATGTCGGCTCGCATAACTCCCCCATTTGAGTCAGATAGTAAGCGGATATTATGAAAGCATTTAGGGCAAAGTTAAAGCGCCACGGCGACTTTTAATGTATTTACGCTGTGCCCCATTGAATGAGCTTGTCGATGAGGCTATCGGGAGTCAGCGGTTTGGTCAGGTAATCATTCATACCGGCACTTAAACACTTTTCCTTGTCTCCATCCATGGCGTTGGCAGTGAGGGCAATGATCACCACTGAGCGATAATAATCTCCCGCAGCCCCTGCGCGGATTTGTTGTGATGCTTGATAACCATCCAGCACCGGCATTTGGCAGTCCATCAAAATTACATCAAAAAGCTCATGCTCAGGGTCATTAAGGATGTCTATCGCTTCTTGACCATTGTTGGCTACCACATACTGACAATGCTGTTTGTCGAGCAGGGACGTCGCCACTATTTGGTTGATCTTGTTGTCCTCAACAAGCAAACAACGGACTTCAGACAAGGGGTGGTGAGTGGTTATAGGACGCTCGTCATTACGCGGTGAGCGGTTGTAAATATCGTAAGCAGTGAGTGGGAAAAAGGCCAAGCGATAATGACTAAAGTTGATTTGTTCGTTCACCTGCTTTGCCTGTTCAAAGTGTGTAACGACCAGCACCTCGCTTTGTGGGTGAAGTTGCTTTTGCAATTCATTCAGTAGCGACTTGTCATCTGCCAAAAGTGTATCTGTATCGATAATCAGGTGGATGGGTTCGCTCGTTTGCAACTTATCCAATAAGGCTTGCGGTTGCTCGAATACAAAAGGAGTGGCTCCCATGGCCTGGCAATGTTCAAAAGTGAGCTGTGCTTGAGCTTGATTCTGGCCAATAATATACACCTGTTGGTTTGCCAGCACTGCACTCATGGGTGAGTCATGTTCAATGCTCAGATTTATCATAAAGGTAAAAGTACTGCCTTTACCTAGCTCACTTTCAACCCAAACACTGCCCCCCATCAATTCACAAAGCTGCTTGACGATTGCCAGACCCAAACCTGTACCACCGTATTTTCGAGTGGTGGAACTATCGGCTTGGGTGAATGCTTCAAACAGCTGCTGTTGTGCTTCGTCGCTGATACCTATGCCTGAGTCTTGAATACTGCACGTGAAGTGCCCTTGAGCACTTAATTTTGCGCGTACGGTGATGCTGCCATTTTCAGTGAATTTAATAGCATTACCAAGCAAGTTGGCGACAATTTGCCTAATTCTATTGGGATCGCCAAATACTTTTTGCATGTCGATTGCTTGGGTATCGAGTAACAGTAGGTTGCCTTTTTGCTGCGCTTTGAGTGCCATTGACTCCACCGCTTGGCTAAGCAAGTGGTGAATATCAAATTCAATGTGCTCAAGCGTTACCTTACCAGCCTCTCCTTTGGAGAAGTCTAGTATGTCATTAATAATACTCAGTAAGGCAGTTGCTGATGAGCGAGCTAGCTCTAGCTGATGTTGCTGTGTATCGTTAAGTTCGCTGTGGCTGAGCAGCTCCATCATCCCGAGTACACCATTCATTGGCGTGCGTATTTCGTGACTCATGCTGGCAAGGAATTCACTTTTTACTTTGGCCGCATACTCGGCATCATCTTTTGCTTTGCGCAGTGCCACTTCGGTAAGTTGGCGCTCATGGTTTGCAAATACACCACCAACAATACTGGCTATTGCCAGCATGAAGTTTTCGTCACTCTCACTCCACATGCGCGGTTCGTTACAGTTTTCAGCGCTTACCACACCAATAATGCCGTCGCGCCCAGGGATACCGCAATCGAGCATGGCGTGCACATTAGTAGGAATAATGTAGTCGTCTCTGAGTTCAACAGTGACAGCATCCTCTTGTGCATGAGAAATATTGAGAACAGCGCGTTTTTTAATGGCGTTGAAGTAAGTGGGGTAATTGTTTGCGTCAAAGGTGGTGCCATCGCTGTGGCTGTTAGTATTAAAATCAAATAAAGACAACAAGGTGAGCTCGCTGGCGTCATCGCCAAATAACCAAATCGCAGCTCTATCTACACGCAAGGTTTTACATACTACTTGGGTGATGAGGTGGCGTGCTTTTGCTAAATCACCGGTAATGACCGCTTCATTAAGAGATAATGCCGCCAATGCGCTGTTCCTCTGCGCCATGTAGAATTGCGCCAGTTGCCCACGCTTTTCATCGTCTATATCTTGAATGGAGCCAAAAATGCGTACGCATTCGGAGTCCATAAACTGAGCCTCACCTCTTACTCTGACCCATTTCACCCCCGCGTCCGAGGTTTTTATTTGTAGCTCTGAGTCAAATTCAGTGCGATTTTCAATGGCTTTGTGAATCAAGGTGCTGATTTGCGCTTGGGATGCGGGTGTATACAAGTCGAACAGGTTGTCAGCAGTCACGTTATAGTCTTGGCCAACACCGTGTATTTCTCTACCCACGGCAGACCAAAATGCGGTGTTATTGCGCATGTTCAGCTCCCATGCACCGATGTTAGCTTGCTGGCTCATAGCCTCTAGCATATGCTTGTGATTTATAAGCTGTTCACTGATTTGTTGTTGCTGGGTAATATCGCTGGCAACGAGGTAAATCTTCTCACGGTTAGGGTCTAGTGCGAGGTTAAATAGGCACAATATGAGCTGGCCATCACATTTTCTTAGGCGTCCTTTGAATTCGACTTCTGTGTATTGCTGCCCAAGGCCTTCAAGGTGCGCGCTGAGGGCATCTTTGTCTCGCTTGTGTACTAAATTGAGCAGTGGGTTATCAAGCACCTCTTCTTTTTCGTAGCCCAAGCATTTGAACATACTATTATTGATACGTTCAATTGCCCCTGTTGCATTTAAAATGGCCATGAAGTTCGCGTTTAGCTCAAAGAAGCTCTCGGTTTCTTGTTTGGCTTGGATCAGCGCCAATTCGGTCGCTTTTTTGGCGCTAATATCAATGTGAGTGCCTATCATGCGCAGCGCATTGCCATTGTCATCCCATTCAATCACTCGCCCCGTGTCTAACACCCAGACCCAATGACCGTGCTTATGCATCAGGCGAGACTCACAAATAAACAGAGACTCTTCACCATGCCAGTGTTTTTGCAGGTGAATTTGACACACTTTAGCGTCGTCAGGATGCATGTATTGTTGCCAAGCGCGGAAGCTAAAAGGTTGAATGTCAGCTAACTCATAGCCAATGATTTCGGCCCAGCGCTCATTGACTTTGATTTCGTCTCGTTGAATGTGCCAGTCCCAAATAGCAACGCCTATGGTGTCGTTTACCAAGGAGAGTCGCTGTGACTTCTCCATCAGTGAGGCTTCTGTGGCTTTTTTCTCTTGGAGATCTTCTACCAAAAGCCAAAAGTAACGGCGATTAGACGATTTATTAAATCGCACACCCGATATTTGCACTGCATGGCCAGTGCGCATTCGCCACGCGCCCTCTTGTGGAGTGAGGCGCTCACCATGTTTGAGACTCTCAATAACCAATTTTTCGCCGGAATTAAGTACAAATGTTTGGTGTATTTTTTGGTTTTGTAATTGTTCTAAGGAGATATCTACACTGCCTAGTAAGGCTGAGTTGGCATGAATAAACTGGCCACTTTTCGCATCACATAAGGCGATCCCCAATGGCGATAAATCATAGAGTGCTTGCAATCGATCTTCATTAACAAGCAATTGCTCGAGTAAGCGCTTAACCCAAAACAAAAATAAAATAATCAAGCACGCCGAACCTATAGTGGCAATGCGTGAATAAAAGTAGTGATGTTGTGGTGGTTGCCACCCTTGCTTGGGGATAACCGCTAACTGCCACTCTTGAGAGGGCACCGTAACAGACAGAGATTGTGCATCGTTAGACAGAGCAGCATCATTACCGAATAATAACTGCTTTGTACCGTCGCTGAGGGTGCGATAAAGCGCCGCGTTGTACTTTTTAGATAGCTTAAGTAAACCGCTGTTTTTAAATACTTTATCGGCATCGAGGACAACAGATATCACCCCCCAAAAAGGCTTTTTCTGATCGTCTATATACACAGGAAGGCGGGCAATAATGCCTTTGCCGCCTTGTATTAAATTTACGGGGCCAATAATACTTATTTCGCCAGTTAATTTAGATTGCTGTATTAGCTCTTTATCGACTTCGCTGGTTGTAAAATCTAAGCCTAGGGCACCTTGATTGCCTTGCAAAGGGTAAATCATGGTGATCACCAAATCCGGTGCTAGGCCTATATTACGAAGTTCGTTGGAGCTTGAAAAAAGGCTGCGCGCGATAGATGAAAACTGGTCTTGGTTTAAATCAGGTTGGGCAGCGATGGCTGGAATTAATCCTCTCACCAACTGCACATTGGCAGTCATTAATGCTTGTAATTGAGCGCGATATTGCTGTGCTTCTGTGGTGACATCTTGACGATACTTTTGCGTAGCTTGTTGATAAATGACTTGATCGATAGCCACGGAAATACCTATGGTGACCAGCACCAAGGAATAGAAGATGATAGCGTAAATACCTTGTCGCGGTGTCGCACTCATTAATTAGTTTTTTAATAATCCTAGCTTTCTAAAATATAGTGTACGGTTCTTTGTTGTCTACTCGTGCCAACATATAACTTGCTGATTTCTTCATGCATTTATACCCAAGAAGATGCCAATTAGTGATGGGCACGCAAACCTATTTGTACCTTAAATGGGTGTTGCTTGCGATAGCTTTTTCAAATCATAAATCACAGTTCAATCATCTAGCGATGCTGCAATTTCTTATAATTCACTGTAAATTAAAGTAAAAATATCAATGTTTCGCGTGAGCACATGAAAATGTCATACACTGCGGGGCACAATAACAACAATATATATGATGGGTATGAGCGATATGCTTAAGTGGGGAAAGCGCCTAGTTGGTGGCGCAATGATTATGCTACTGGCGATAACGGCCATTGTTTATGCTGTACTCTCTTTGAGCCTGCCAGCGCTTGACGGGCAAGGGCGCAGTGACGCTATTGAAAAAACGGTTACGATTAAACGCGACGCTTTAGGTCAGGCAATCATTGCGGCTCAAAGTATGACAGACGCTGCTTATGCGCTGGGCTTTGCCCACGCACAGGACAGATTCTTCCAGATGGATTTGTTGCGTCGAAATTCCGCAGGTGAGCTCAGTGAGTTATTTGGAGAGGCAGCTCTAGGCCTTGATAAGAAAATGCGTTTTCATCAACTGCGAATGCGCAGTGAGCGTATTTACGCCACCCTACCGAAGCAACAACAGCAGCTGTTGACCCTGTATGCAAAAGGAGTCAACGATGCATTGCAAGCGCAATCAATGAAAAGTTTTGAGTACTTGCTGACGGGGGCGCCCGTTACACCATGGCGACAGGAAGATAGTTTGCTGGTTATCTACAGCATGTACCTCGATCTACAAGCGGGCACATTTGAGCGTGACATGGTGCTGGAACAAATTGAGCAGTTGTATAGTCAACCTATGCGGGCATTTTTAACTCAGCCGAGTTCCTACCAATCTGCATTAGATGGCAGCGAAATTGCGCTGCAATCGCTTCCTATCCCGCAGTTAAGTGTGCCGCAAGTCAGCGCTGGTATCACCGAAATCACGCCTACTTTAGAGGTGGGCAGTAACAACTGGGCGGTGTCAGGAGAGTTAACCGCCAGTGGTTATCCTATGGTGGCCGATGATATGCATCTAGGTCTGGCCGTGCCGGTTATTTGGTATCGCGCGCAATTAAATGTGGGCGATATGCAAATTACAGGAGTGTCTTTACCTGGTGCTCCTGCCATCGTTGTTGGCACCAATAATCACATAGCATGGGGGTTCACCAATGCGTATGTGGATACCTCGGATTGGGTGCGCCTAGACGCCGCGTCCAAAACGACATCAATCACCCAAAAAATACAGATCAAAGGCAAGCCTGACTTTGCCTACGAGTTAGTGATGAGTGATTTCGGCCCAGTGCGGGAAGTAAATGGTCAGCGCTATGCATTAAGTTGGGTCGGTCACTACGATTATGCGGTCAATTTAGACTTAATGAAGTTAGCCACAGCGCACTCGGTACCAGAGGCATTTGCAATCGCCAACAACGCGGGTATGCCTGTTCAGAACTTGATGGTTGTTGATAGCCAAGGGCAAATTGGTTGGCAACCAATGGGGGCGATTGCTGCACGCACTAACCCCAGTGATGTCGCAATTGATGCGAGAGAATTTCAGCAGGGCTGGCATGATAATGAGCCACAGCGACCACAGGTCATGAATCCGCGTTCTGGACGATTATGGACCGCCAATGCGCGTGTTATTTCAGCGCAAGAGCTCGCAAAATTTGGCGATGGAGGCTATGCCTTGGGGGCAAGGCAGCTACAAATTCGCGATCGCTTATTTGCACAGAAGCAATTTGATGAGTCTGCATTTTTAGCACTGCAACTCGACAATGAAGCGCGATTTTTGTCTCAGTGGCAGGCGCTATTAGCAAACTCACTTAAACAGCGGGGTAATCAACACCTTGAAGCGGTTGAGCAATGGCAGGGCTGTGCGTGTGCTGATTCTGTAGGGTACACTTTGGTGCGTTACTTCAGAAGTGCGGTAATGGATATCTTGTTTGCGCCGATTGAAAATCAACTATCTGAACATGGTTTGTCTTTAGCACCGATAAAGCGCAATTTGGAGCCTGCCACTTGGCAGTTGCTTGAAGACCCAAGCGCTTGGGGATTCACTGACAAAGAAGAGGTGTTATTCAAGGGCTTTAATTTGGCATTGGCGAGGTTGCAGCAACAACATGGCAACGATGTACAGAATTGGCAGTGGGGTAAAGTCAATGCGATGGCGTTGAAACACCCTTTTGCGAAACAAATACCGCAATTGGCACACTGGCTCAACATGCCGATAACTCAAGGCTTTGGTGATAGTTTTATGCCAGCGGTACAGCGACCAGAATTTGGTGCGTCGCAGCGTTTTATTGCGCAACCAGGGCGATTAGAACACGCGATAATGACCTTACCGGGCGGGCAGTCTGCGCATCCATTATCGCCTTTCTATCGTGCGGGTTTTGAGCAGTTTGCGCAGCACCAAGGTACGCCTTTGTTGCCGTCACAAGCCTTGCATCGAATTGAGATCCGCCCTGCTATTTAGCAGAGCTTGGAATGAGATTGGTCGTTTTCACGGTTGTTTGGTCTCGGCCGTTATTTTTACTCAGATATAAGGCCGCGTCGGCTCTGGCAAGCGCACTGGTGAGTGTATCTTGTGATTGCCATTGAGTAATACCAAAGCTCGCGGAGATAGTCATTGGCAGTGGTGACTGAGTGATGCGCAATTGCTTTACTTGGTCTCTGATTTTTTCAATCCGTTTATGCGCCTGCGAAAGTGAAATGCCGGGTAAAACAATAATAAACTCTTCCCCACCCCAGCGAGCCACAATGTCTGCGGGGCGAGTATTGTGAAGTAATAAAGAACTGAGTTCTTTGAGCACAGCATCGCCTATTTCGTGCCCGTATTTATCATTGATTTGCTTAAAGTGATCCACATCGCCAATGGCGATACATACGTTCTCACCTTGCGCGAAGCAACGTTGTTGCGCGCGATAAATTAACTCCTTGGCAAAACGACGATTGTATAAATTAGTGAGGTAATCACGGGTAGCCATTTGCGCGAGGGTGCTGCGCTGCTCCAAAGCTATTTTGCGAATGAGCGCCAGCGTGTAAATCATGGGGAGTCCAGCAATGAGAATATTAACTACCTCAATATACTGAATATAATCATAAAATTTGTATAGGTAATGGACGTCGGCAAAGTACACATACATCAGTGCAAAGGTGATGATGAGCAGCCCTGAGTAGAGCATCGCGCTTTTCATTTTCATGCGATAGTCGACTAATAAGATGCAGGAGATGCTCCACAAATAAAACTGGAAACCCGCCTCAGTACCAAGGTAATAACAACAGGCGATGGAATGCAGGATCACTTCAAAAGTAAAAATGCGCAGTCCCCAGCGCGGGGATTTGTAGTTGATGAGCCATACCCCATAAAACCAAGCAAGGGCACTAAATATGTTAAAAAACGCGAGTTCTTTGGCGCCGATGTAATAAAAAATGGGTATGAGCAGCAGGTGGATTAATGCGGCAAAAGAGGCGACCTTGATGATCACAGCAAACTTTAGCACCTCTACTCTAGTAAAGAGGCTCTCGGCGGTTTCATTCTCGATATATTGCTGCACGTGAGACTCACTCCATTGGCTCAGGTGTATATTATAGTCAGCCGTTTTCAATTAAGGAACTAAAGGGCACTAAGTTTTCCTCTTAAGTACGTGCACTTGCTTAAGAGTATTTGTTTAATAAAGGAAAAATAAAGCATTTGAACTACACTGAGCGTTCAAGCGTAATGCTCTGGTGAATAATATTGAACGAGGATGAAATACAATGATAAACAACAGGACATCACGACTCGCAGCACTTGCTTCGAGCGTGCTTGTGGCGCTGAGTTCGGCAACCTTGCATGCAGAAGAAGTGCAAATCAAAACGCAAAAATTAGATGACAATATATACGTACTTTTTGGTCGCGGTGGCAACATTGCTGCGCATGTCGGTGAGCAAGGCACGTATATTATCGATGACCAATTCGCCAAATTGGCGCCGCAAATAAAAGCGGCTCTTAAGGAGCTTAACCCCAATGCCGCGGAGTTTGTGATTAACACTCATTATCATGGTGATCATACCGGTGGTAACGAAGTCTTTGCGCAAGCAGGTGCTCACGTAATAGCTCACCACAATGTGCACAAACGTTTGCAGGAAAAGCATGGCGAAGGCTCTGACTTTTTGCCGCGTTTAAGCTTTGGTCAAGACATGACCTTACACTTCAATGGTGAGCATGCGCGTTTGGTGCATTTTGCTCATGCGCACACCGATGGTGACGCCGTGGTATTTTTTGATGATGCGAATATCGTGCACATGGGTGATATTTATTTCAATTTAGGTGGATTGCCATTCGTCGATGTTGATGGCGGTGGCAGCGTTGATGGCGTGCTAAACGCAGTACAGAGTGTTATTGACAGCATTGGCGATGACACTCAAGTGATCCCAGGACATGGCCCAATGAGCAATAAAGCGGGCTTGAAAACTTACCATGCACTCATCACTAAAGCCAAAGGCATGATGCTTGATGCCATCAAACAGCACAAAACGCTCGAAGCGGTACTTGAAGCTGATCCACTCGGTCCACTAGAGATAGAGTATGCCGGATGGTTGCCAAAGGAACGAGTGACAACCTTGTTTTACCGCAGTTTAACTGGGGAGATTAATTAACTTACGTACCTGTTTCATTTATACTCGTTGCTCCAAAAAAGGAGTTGTAAAAGGAACAACGAGTATGAATAACAACAATAGTTTACCCAACATCTCGGCCACGGTCGGTAAAAAGAAAGGACTGATAGGGGTCATCATCGCAGTTTTGGTGCTGCTTGTGGTTTTACTCAAAAGTATGTACACAGTGGACGAAGGTCACGTTGGTATCATCAAGCGCTTCGGTGAAGCGACTGAACAAGTGAATCCTGGTCTACACACCAAAATCCCCTTTGTCGACACTGTCGAAATGCTAGAGATCCGCACCCGCAAAAATGTGGAAAAGCTGCGCGCTGCAACGCATGAGCAAATGCCGCTTACCGCAGAAGTAAGCATCAACTGGACAGTTAACCGAGAAGAGGCATTTGACCTATTCAAGAGTTATGGTGGCTTAACCCAGTTCGAAAGTCGCATCTTAGATCCAAAACTTCGCTCAGCAACCAAAGATGCACTGGCGCGCTACAAAGCAGAGGAACTCATTCAAAACCGCTCGCAAGTGATTGCCCGCATTGAAGAGTTGCTGTTAGATGAAATGAAAGACTATCCGGTAAAGCTGGATTCGGCTCAAATTGAAGATTTGGTGCTACCACAAAAGTACATTCAATCAATTGAGACGAAGCAAACAGAGAAAAACCTTGCCGCAGCAGAAAAGCACCGTCTTGAGCGACAAAAACTTGAAGCACAACGTGAAGTAAATACCGCTATGGCTCAGCGCGATGCAGCGAAAGCGAAAGCTGACGGCCAGGCATATGCCATTAAAATTGAAGCCGAGGCAGAAGCGGAGGCTATCCGTTTAAAAGGCTTGGCAGAAGCCGAAGCGATGCAGAAAAAAGCAGAGGCTATTAAAAATAACGGCACCTTGGTGGAATATATTCGTGCACAGCAATGGAACGGCCAGATGCCATCAACAGTGATGGGATCAGACCAAGGTATTTTGTGGAACATGAAAGAGAAGTAAGCTAGGCAGTCAGGTACGCACTGCTCGCTAAATTGAGCAGTGCGCACCACCTTAAATAGCAGCATCGCTTGCACACTCGAGTCTATTCCATCGTGCACTTACTCCTTCATATAGTGCAGTTCTAAGCGTTCACAGCGCAATACGCACCCCAAAAATGTTCCAAAAGTAGAAAAAATAAACATTTTTTGATCTTTTACTAACACCACCCTCGTAGTTAACCAAGCTATCTTGATACTCAAATGAGGGATTACAAAGTGAAAAGTTTACTGAAAGCTCTGCTCCTACCCAGTTTGTTGGTACTTACTACTGCTTGTACCGACGACGATGATAAAGCGACAACTGAACCACCCCAAATGCCGTTGACCACGGTGGTTGATGTAGCTTCTGGTTCCGATGATTTCGATACGCTCGTAGCTGCACTTGAAGCAACGGGTTTAGATGCAACACTTAGCAACATGGATGCCCAGTTCACCGTGTTCGCACCAACAGACGACGCGTTTGCGCTTTTAGGCGAGGATACGATAAATGCGCTACTTGAAGACCCCGATACGCTTGCGTCTATTCTTACTTATCATGTTCTCGATTCACGTGTTGAGTCAGGCGCAGCGGTATCTGCGGCGGGCTCCACAGTTGAAACCGTAAACGGCGCATCAATTGGTTTGTCATTGGCAGGTGACGCTCTGCTAGTGAACACAGCGACGGTGATAACAACAGATATCTACGCAACAAACGGCGTTATTCACGTTATCGACGCGGTGTTGATGCCACCGGCTCAAAGCGAAGAGATGCCAACAATGAACATTGTAGAGACCGCTGTAGCAGCAGGTAACTTTACAACATTAGCGGCAGCGCTAGAGGCAGCGAATCTGATCTCAGCCTTGAGTGACGAGAGCGAAACCTACACCGTGTTCGCACCTACAGACGATGCGTTCGCTGCCTTAGGTCAAGAGACGATAGATACATTGCTTGCAAACACCGATGTTCTATCTGAAATTCTACTACAGCACGTAGTGAGTGGTGCGGTTGACTCTGTCACTGCCTACAGCCTAAATGGCGCTCAAGCAACTACTTTGTCTGGCAATATGATTGATATCATGATCGACACAGAAGCGGACACACTGAAGTTCGGTGATGCAACTGTTACGGTCACTGACATTCAAACCACTAACGGCATCATTCATGTACTTGATACTGTGGTTGTAGGTGATGTTCAAGTTCCAGCGCCTGCGATGTCAATTGTTGATGTGGCGGTGGGCAATGGTAGCTTTACTACCTTAGTATCGGCACTGCAAACCACCGGCTTAGATGAGGTGTTGGCTGACATGGAGCGCGAGTTCACCGTATTCGCTCCAACGGACGCGGCGTTTGAGAAATTGGATCAAGCAACAGTAGATGCCCTGTTCGCCGATGCAGATGCGCTATCAAATGTACTGCTATACCACGTACTGCCGGATACAACAGTGCAATCAGACGCAGCTATTTCAGTAGCAAACTCTGACACGCCAACTATTACTATGGCTAATGGCGATATGGCGACCTTGTCTATACAAGATAACATGCTGTATATCGATCAATCGCAAGTAACAACTGCAAACGTAGCAGCAGATAATGGTGTGATCCACGTAATCGATACAGTAATGATGCCAATGCAATAATGTGCGGCATTTTTACTCCAACCACCAAGCCCGCTTAGCAGCGGGCTTTTTCGTGTTTAGAATACCTCTTTCAAAGTAGCCATCATTTCCTCAACAGATAAGGATTGTGGCGTGTCATAGTCACTTAATAGGCTCTGTGCTAAGGCGCGTTTGTTGTGATGCAACGCAAGAATTTTCTCTTCAATGGTGCCTTTGGCAATGAGTCGATACACAGTTACAGGGCGTGTTTGACCTATACGATGGGCTCTATCAGAAGCCTGTTGTTCAACCGCAGGGTTCCACCATGGGTCCATGTGAATGACATAATCGGCCGCGGTCAGGTTAAGCCCTGAGCCACCGGCTTTTAGGCTGATCAAGAATACCTCACCGTGACCAGCTTGAAATGCGTCAATACGAGCTTGGCGTGCTGATGCTGGTGTTGCGCCATCGAGATACTGATAGCTTATCCCCTGTTGCTCTAAATAGGCTCTGATAAGGTGTAAGTGTCCGACAAATTGACTAAAAATAAGCGCTTTATGCTTGTTATTGCCTAACTCAGCGAGCAGGTACCCAAGGGCTTGCAATTTGCTGCTGGTGGCTATGCTGTTAGCGCTGACTAATTGCGGGTGACAACAGGCTTGGCGCAATTTAGTTAACTGTGCCAGCAACGCGATACGCTGCTCGCCGGGGTTATCTAATTGCTGCAGTGCGCTGATCTCAGCAAGTGCATTTTGGCGCAGGGCTTCATAGAGATGTTGCTCATCATCACTTAAGGTGATCACGTGATCTATGTCTGTTCGCGGTGGAAGTTCGGTCAATACTTCAGACTTGAGGCGGCGCAGGATAAAGGGCTTGATTAACTCTTTGAGTGCGCGCTTGGCCTTGAGCGCTTTAGCGGGTTCTTGCTCATGATTATCGATGGGCACTACAAAGCGTTGGGCAAAACGTTTCAAGTTACCCAATAACCCGGGATTTACGAATCTGAATAAACTCCAAAGCTCGGTAAGATTGTTTTCAATTGGTGTGCCTGTGGTGATCAAGCGAAAGTCACCTTTGAGGGCGTATGCAGCACGAGTGCGTTTTGCTAGTGGGTTTTTTAATGCTTGTGCTTCGTCGGCGACAATACTGTGCCAATGCACTCGTTCTAGACTTTCAATATGACGCTGCATCTGCTGGTAGCTGATCACTAAGCAATCAAATGCAGAGCACTGCGAGATGGCTGCGAGTTGTTCATCACGCGTCTTACACTCGCTAAAAAGGGTCATTTTTAGTGTTGGTGCAAACTTTGCTGCTTCGTTCTTCCAGTTAAAACACACGGAAGTAGGGGCGATGATGAGAGTTGGCCCCTTGGTAGCGCGAGCCACTATCACAGCCAGCGCCTGCAGCGTTTTACCTAACCCCATGTCATCAGCCAAGCACCCGCCTGCGCCCCAATGCGCTAAGCGCATAGCCCAGTCAAAACCATCTGCTTGGTAGTCACGAAGTTGTGCCTGCAAGGTATTGGGTATAGCGACGTTGAGCGTGTTGGCTTCACTCATGCGTTGATGTAATTGCTCCCACCCTGGCACGGTTTGCATGCGCATACCTGTGGTATGGTCGCGAATGAGGCGGCTACTCATTGGGTGATACAAGCCCTTGTCTGCCGCGCCACTGAGTACATCTAATTGCTCTTTAAGTTGTTCACTGAGCGCCAGTATTCGATTGTCTTCGAGGGTGATAAAACGCCCGCCACTTGTTGCCATAGCTTCAAGTAACAGCCTTAACTCCATGATTTTGCCATCATCCAGCTCAGCGCTACCGCTTATATCAAACCACTCGTTGCGCTGAGTGATGCTTAGTTGAATATGCTCACTTTTCAATTGTTTAGAAATGTGGATAGCTTTGCCCCGAGGCCATCGAAGTTTCAATGGCAACTCAGTATGTGGGTGCTGCACTGCCATTTGCAGTTGTTCAAGTGTCGCCAGCGCACTTTGCCAATCACTTTGCACTAAGCGCGTGTCTCGCATGGCTGTAAAGTCAGGGCAGATGCTGTCTAATTGCTCTAATAAGCGTTGCTCATATGCAAGATCGCGCTCAAGTGCTACGCGTTTGCCATCGATATGAGCGCTGATATGGCGGCTGCCGAGGCTAGGTTTCATAGCTGGCCCCTGCTCACCAAATGGCATTACCACACAGTCAAAATTGAGTCCTGTTTTATGGGGAGTCACATTGATAACTAGATGCTTATCAGGCTCGGTTTGTGTAAGGCTTTCACCGATGCCTTCAATATCCGATTCAATATTGATCAGCGGGGCAATGGCTTTAATGCTATCAATCGCCTTTTGTTTGGCATGGGGTGGAATAATCAAACCTGATTCACCAACAATTTTCGCAACCTTGAGGTGATTTGCATTGAAAATACAAAACTCTGCTAAAGCGCCGCGTACGTGTTTTATGCTCACAATGGGCGGCTCAGATTGGCTCGTCAATGGTGGTAAGTTGGCGATACTAACGCTTAAATCTTCACCATGAGCCACGATGCGAATGCTTGGCTCTCGCTGGATTAACGCTAATGGTTGCCCTTCGCTATCAACAATATTATCAGCGCCGATAGCCGCGCGAAGAGCGAGGCTCAGGTTGAGGCGATACTCTTTTGTGCGATAGTAATCTGTGCCAGTAATGGTGTCGATGTGAGCGCATATTGCTCTGTCTGTGTCGCTTAACTGAAATTCCTCTGGCGCGGATACTAAACGTTTCAAACTCAACGCTTTGCCCTTGCTCCATCCATGCTTTGTGCGCTTTTGTTCTTTGGGTTTTAGGTGGGCATCAAAGCGGCCAACCTCAAGTTGCCACACGACGCGACTTGGTTCTTGTGCCTGCACTGGTTGTGGTGAGTCCAGCGCTAATAACTGTTCAAGGGCGATATCCCAGCTTTCTTTGGCACTCAGTAAATGTGTAATATTCAACGGAAAATGGGTCGATTCACCGTCTATTTGCTTTAAAAAGTTTGAAAAAAGCGAAAGTTGGGTGTGATCAAAAAATCGGATAGCCTCTGCTTTTAATGCCAGTAACCAAGGCTCAGGTGTACGTACACTCCAACTGTATGCGCCGAGCGCAAAGCACACATAGAGATAATAATTGAGCTCGCCACGCTCACAATAGCTCAAGTAATCGTGGCGAAATGCAAAGCTTCCACTACCTTGCAAGTGCAATAAAATGCGTCTGAAAACCAGTTCAATTGATACCGCGAAGTCGCCTTTGCGCTTGTCTTGCTGTTGATTATCTAGCTCATCAAGTAATGTCTGCCATGATGATTTGTCTTGCCCTTTGCCCATGCTTAATAAAGTCAGTTGGTAAAAAATGCCGTATATACCTTCAAGGTAAGGCTTTTTACGCTTTTGATAGCGGCCTTTGGCCTCTATTGCTTGTTCAAACAGCTTCTTCGCGTTGGCAAGGTGTTGATTAAAAAAGGCATTGCTGGCTTGTAGCAATAGGCTATACACAGATTTGTCTGTAGCATCGAGTTCATCTGCGAGTTTATCGAGCTCCCCTGCGAGCAGGTATTGCTCCGCTTTTAAGTAGCGAAGCCACGTATTGTTGGGTAATGCATCACATGCTTGGTGTAACCACTGCAAAAGTTGCACAGTACTTTGGCCTTGCTGACGATGCGCCGCAAGCAAAGTGGCAAAAGCTTGGTATTGTAAGCGCCCATCCAGTTGTGTGAATTCATCAAGGTTAAACGGATAAAACACGACGCTGCACAATGCAGGTGTTTGTTGCCAATCTAACAGCAGTGGGTTTTTGGGTAAGTTGAGTAACTCAACCACTCTTTTGTGTTCACCAAGAAAGTACATGTCGCGCAGCAGGCGACGTTTGTCGGCAGTGTTGTCTTCCCATTGATAACTGCTCAACACGGGTGCTATTTTTTCAGCAGCAGTGAGCAGGGTAACAAAGCGATTTTGGGCGATGCATTGTTTCACCAGCGTATTGGCGAGCGCTCTGTTGATGATGAATCCATGGCGGCTCTTTTGAACTACCTCCAACGCAACTAACTCAGCGAGCAGGTGAGTTAATTCTTTATTACTGATAGTGGCGAGGTCGCACAGTTCATCTAGCTCCAGAATACGGTTGAGCGCATGTTGCTCTATCGGCTTATAGATCACCGCTAATACGTGAGCAACAAGCTGATGTTTCGCTGTACATTCATTGAAACGATGCAGCAGCGCTGCGATGGTATCGCTTATTTGTGCCGTGACAGTAATAAAATGCATGGTGAAGGAGAGCTAAAATAAGTAGGCACACGCTATCAAAGCACGTTGAGATGGGCAAGGGAAAAGGCCGCGAGGCGGCCTTTAGATTGGGTACTACAGTGCCAGTGTAAGGATATTCTTGGCAACGTCTGGGGTAATATCGCCATGCTCCCCAAGGGCAGTAAAGCCATTATTGGTCAAGCTGGCGATGGCCTCCTCGACAGCCTCAGCACCAAGCTCATAATCACCTAAGCGTGTTTTTACACCCATTTGCTCGAAAAAGTCTTGAACTGCTTTGATTGTGGCATCAATAAGCGCATCCTCGTCAGCCTTATCCAAGGCGAATACATTTCGACCCAGTTGTATTATTTTCTCGCGTTTTTGCGCTTTTTTCTCGAACATCAACGCAGGTAATACAATCGCCAAGGTTTGTGCATGATCAAGCTGGTAAAGCGCTGTGAGTTCGTGGCCTATCATATGGGTGGCCCAGTCTTGTGGTACACCTTTGCCAATTAATCCGTTGAGCGCCATGGTAGCTGACCACATCACATTTGCGCGCACATCGTAATTTTGTGCATCCACCAATGCCTTAGGGCCTTCTTCGATCAGGGTCGATAAAATGCCCTCTGCAAAGCGGTCCTGCAATGGCGCATTAACTCCATAGGTTAGGTATTGCTCAATCACATGCACAAACGCATCAACCACACCATTGGCAACTTGGCGCTGTGGTAGTGAATAGGTGTAAGTTGGGTCAAGTACCGCAAATTGCGGTTGTACAAGCTCGGAGCTAAACGCACGCTTTTGCTGAGTTGCTTTTTTCGTTACCACCGAGTTGCCATTACTTTCAGACCCCGTTGCTGGCAGAGTGAGCACTGCACCGATAGGCAGTGCACTTTTCACTTGTGCACCTTCGACAAGAATGTCCCAACCTTCGCCGTCATAGTGCGCAGCTGCTGCGATATACTTAGCGCCATCGATTACACTGCCACCGCCAACTGCGAGGATAAAGGTAACATTGCGTTCTTTAACCACACTCAGCGCTTCGCTCAGTGTTTCGTATGTTGGGTTCGGCTCCACACCGGCAAACTCAACATAGTTGAAGCCATCTAGCGCGTTGATCACATCATCGTACACACCATTTTTCTTGATTGATCCGCCGCCATACAAAAATAAAATGGTGTCAGTTGGCTTTAAGCGTTCTTTAATTTGCTTGATTTGGCCTTCGCCAAAGAGAATTTCTGTGGTGTTTTTAAATTCAAAATTTAACATCGTTATTCCTACTGATTATTGGCTACGTTGTTCAAGTGCCGAGATTAACTCTTTTGCAAGTTGTTTGTCTGAAAACGGGTTTTGCCCTGTAATGAGTTCACGATCTACCACAACATTCGGTTGCCACTGCTCAGCAAACTCCATATTGCCACCCGCAGCTGCCATGGCTTCTGCTGGGTAATAACGTAGTTTCTTGCCGTTTAATGAGCCTTCAAAAATAGCTTCTTCAGGGTTTGAGAAAATAGTCATGTTATAACCACTATATAACCAGTCAGCTGCTTGAGCATTGGCACCTTGAGCTATGTTTTGCTCAAACTCTACCGGATTTTTCTGGGCTGAAAGTAGTGCTATTGGACCATGGCAAATAGCCGCAGTTGGCTTACTTTGCTCATGAAAATGTTGCAATATGGTACGAACGTCGGCGTTATTGGCTAAATCAATCAAAGGGGCATGGCCGCCAGGGATAAAGACACCTGCATAGTCATCTAAGCCATTAGCGATCACCTCACTAAGAGTATGGGTATCGTCAATGCCATCAAGTGCTGCAATCACCTTTTGGATGCGGGCCATTTCAGCTTCATCTCCACCGAAATACATGGCTTGCACTGAGTTTTTATCCACAGCAGGTGCGTTGCCTTTTGGTGTTGCTAGCACTAACTCATAGCCCGCCTTTTGTAGTTCATCAGCGGGAACGCCAAATTCATTGAGGTAATAGCCTGTTTCATAGGTGCTGCCATCACCAAGCTGCATCTGAGTTTCACTTGAAAGTAAAACCAATACTTGCTCTTTTTGCGCCTGTGCTTGGGCTACATTACTTAAACTAAGCAATGCGCTAAGCAGAGCTGCTATCTTTAAAAAACGCATAAAAACTCCTGATATGTCTGTTAAGGGCTGATAGCCCAGACTGAGGTAAATGAACAATGCGTACAGTGTAGCTAAGCTTTATAATAAGTAGAATTCAGTTTAATTTGGGTCAGGTATAAAATATCTGATGGCTTATGTCTTACTTTGTTCAATTACGTACTTTTGTGGAAGTGTATCGTTGTCTAAATATTTCGCGCGCTGCGAAAAACTTAGGCCTATCACAACCTGCCGCTACGGCGCACATTCAAAGTGTGGAATCTACCGTAGGTAAAACCTTATTCACGCGCCGTCATCGCGGCGTTGAGCCTACTAATCTTGCTCATGAACTCGCTGCGCAAATCGGAGGCCACTTTGATGCCATAGAGCAAAAAATGGCATCGACACGCAGCCGTTCGAGTGAAGTTCGCGGCACTGTCACCTTGGCTGGTCCAGCTGAGTACATTAGTTACGTGGCCTCGGCACAACTGGCTAATCTACTTCAAGGAGGGCACGTTGATGTGGTGATTTTGCCTGGTAACCGAGAGCAAATTTATGCCGCGCTTGATAATGGTACGGCCGACTTGGCCATTACCGCCTCTTTGCCAGATAGCACCATGTATGACTATCAAGTACTTGATAGTGAGAGGCTCATGCTTGTTACCCATAAATTGCTTGCTGATTCACTGCCAAGCAAGGAGGTAGATGCTAACATTTTAAATACCTTGCCAGTGGTGAGTTATAACACTCAATTGCCATTAATTCGTGAGTACTTTGATGTGGTATTCAAGGCCCACTGCCGCTCACAAATTATTGCGACTTGCCCTGATATTCGTGCCTTGGCGGGCATTGTGCGCACGGGCGTGGGTTATTCCGTATTACCAGATTATTTATGTTACGACGATTTGCGCTCGGGTCGGCTCGTGAGTTTGGGGCCGCAAGGCCCTGAAAATAATATCTATCTAGCATGGCGCAAGGGGGCATTAGCGCATCCAAGAGTGAATTACGCGCGTGATATCATGATGGCATTTTCCAATATTAATCGCTTCGCTTTTGGTCGCGATTAGTCGCTCGCCCCTTTCGTTTCGTAATGAATATCGCCACAATGAATAGGAACAGAATTACTAGGAGGTCAGGATGTCGGTCGAAAAAACCCGTTTAGAAATATGTAATTTATCAAAAGAACAGTATCCAGAAATTAAACGGTTAATGGATGAGGCCTACCCAGAACTGGGTGGAGCGTGGCCAAGCCATACTATTTTTCGGCTTATTGACCAATTCCCTGAAGGCCAAATCGGTATTCTTGATGATGGTGAACTGGTAGGTATCGCCTTGAGTGTGCAAGTTGATTACAGCCGCTTTTCTAACCCCCATACCTATGATGATATCGTCGATGGTCACGACCGTGTATTTAGTGACCCAAATGGTGATGCTTTGTACGGCTTAGATGTGGCGATTGCCGCTACTCACCGAGGGATGCGTTTAGGGCGTCGTTTATATGATGCTCGTAAAGAGTTGTGCCGCCAATATAACCTCAGAGCTATTCTCGCGGGCGGGCGTATTCCGCTTTATCACAACTATCGCAATCAAATGTCGCCAATGGAATACATTGAGAAGGTCGATCGCAAAGAAGTGTACGACCCTATTTTGACCTTCCAGTTGTCGAATGATTTCCAAGTAAAGCGACTGCTGAAAAAGTACCTTCCAGAGGATGAGGAGTCGGTCGGTTATGCGACCTTATTAGAGTGGAACAATATCTTATTTGAACCAACCGACACGGTCATTGAGAGTACCAAGTCCATAGTTCGAGTAGGCGCTGTGCAGTGGCAAATGCGTTTGGTTGATAGCGTTGACGAGCTATTGAAGCAAGTTGAGTACTTTGTGGATACCGTCTCCGATTATCAAAGTGACTTTATTCTGTTTCCGGAGTTTTTTAACGCACCCTTGATGGGACTGCAAGAGCACCGAAGTCAAACTGAGGCGATCCGTTTTCTGGCAGAATACACAGACACCTTTGTACAAGCCATGTCACGCATGGCGGTAGAGTACAACGCCAATATCATTACCGGGTCAATGCCCGTGGCCGAAAATGACACCATTTATAACGTGAGCTATTTGTGTCATCGCAGCGGCAAAGTGGATGAGCAACGTAAAATCCATATCACCCCGCACGAAGCCAATGACTGGGTTATTCAAGGTGGCGACAGTGTGGCGGTGTTTGAAACCGATGCTGGGCGAGTGGGTATCCAGATTTGTTACGATGTGGAGTTCCCTGAATTGTCACGGATTCTCGCTGAGCAGGGGCTGGATATTTTGTTCGTACCATTTTGGACTGACACCAAAAACAGCTATTTGCGTGTGCGTCATTGCGCCCAAGCTCGTGCCATCGAAAACGAGTGCTATGTGGTGCTAGCTGGTAGTGTGGGTAACTTACCAGAGGTTGAAAGTTTGGATGTGCAGTACTCACAAGCCGCGGTACTCACGCCATCAGACTTTTCATTCCCACATGACGCCTGCCTAAACGAAGCGACGCCCAACACTGAGATGTTGCTATTTTCTGATTTGGATATGGATAAGCTGAAAATTCTACACAGTGAGGGGACCGTTCGTAACCTCAAAGATCGCCGTAGCGATTTATACAGCGTCAACCTAGTAAAAGGAACAAACTAGTGGCCTGGGTGTATTTGATTTGTGCCGGCTTGTTCGAAATTGGCTGGCCTGTTGGGCTTAAGCTCGCACAAGAACCACAAACTCGTTGGTTGGGGCGTGTTGACCTTTGAGGTATGAATTTTGTTCAAATCAAAGGCTTTCAATGCTAGGAATGGGTCATGGTGCATAGTGAACTATGTTCATGGTCCATGACAACGCAGTGTACGCCTTTGGTTGAACCCTATGGCTGCTGCAAAAACAAATAGCAAAGGTCAGCATGCCCCAAGTATCATTATGGCGGTGGTGTTTATGGCTATCAGCGGTTTGCTGCTATGGCTGGCGCAAAAGACGATTCCGATGGGCACCTCGTACGCTGTATGGACGGGTATAGGAGCTGCAGGTACTTTCTTAGTGGGGGTGTTGTTTTATGGCGATAGCACCTCCTTGATGCGCTACTTCGGCGTGCTACTTATTATCGCTGGAGTGATCACCTTAAAAGTCGCAAATTAAAGCGTGTATAAATTGTATATACAAGTGCTCATCCCCACATTACCGCGATAGCAGCAAGGGCAATAAGCAATAAACCTAGGCTATCGCGGCGCTTTACCGGTTGCTTCAACCACAGGTATGAAATCGCAATAGTGAAAAATACCTCGATTTGCCCGAGGGTCTTCACATACGCCACGTGCTGTAGGCTCATGGCACTAAACCAGCCGATTGAACCAATGCAGCTGGTAAAGCTGATCCACGTTGTCAGGCCCTTGTGATGCCAAAGGCTAACAAGAGCCGCTTTGTCTTTAATACCGAGATAAAGCAGCAGCATCAAGGTTTGCAAACTGATCACTAGCAACAACACCCAAGCGGCACTGTGCGGAAAGAGCAATCCTGATGATAAGCTTGCCTCACGCACCCACAGTGACGTTAGGGCGAAGCTGGTGCCACAGGCCAAGCCCATTAATACCGTTTTAAAGCTTAAATCGCGCACACTTGGGCCACTGAGTAGCATCACCGCAATCGCGCCCAAAATGACCCCAAACCAGCCAAGTAAGCTCAGTGCCGAGCCAAAAAATAGCATTCCTAAAATAGCGGCCACTAGCGCTTCACTTTTGGCAAGCCCTGCGCCCACGGCATAATTGTTCATTTTAAATAACCGTACCATCAAGGCTGTGGCGATGATCTGCATAACAGCAGCACCAACAATATAAAGAGCAAATAGGTCAGAAGGATGCAGCGCTGGGGCGGGGTCAAAGTGATAAAGCAAAGCAAGATATAAGGCGGCGATGGGGCCGGCGAGAATAAAACGTGCAAGTGTGACCGCTAAACTCGAGGCATGGTGGCTTAGCTTGCTTTGTAGAGCGTTGCGCCAGCTTTGACTGAATGCAGCTAAAAATGTGAAGAAAATCCACGCCATAGGAAGCGCCCAAAAGACAAAACATCACCATAACATGGCCCTTTTAGGGAGGCGAATGAGTTAATTGCATAGTCATCATAGCGCACGATGATACTCATTCTGGTGCCAAAAAGGTAACGCGCCAATAGTTATTGGCGCGGACCTTGAAATGTGGTCAGTTTCCTCTGTCTGGGTTAGAGGCGGGCACTGACCCACAACCAGAATTTCGATGTGTCAGCTTTAATGTCTTCAGCGAAGTACTGACCGTACTTCGCGCCTAGAGTGATCTTTTGTGCTACTTTGGTGACATATTGCACGTTTAATTCGCTGCCTAAGTCTTCTACACTCGCAGACGCGTCGTCCGCTGAATACTCATGCCATACAAATGTCCATTTGCCTCCTGCAAATTGCGAATTCACCGTTACGTAAATGTCTTCTAACCCCTCTTTAGGTGTTGCCAGGAATTGATCTGTCCAGCCATTGAACTTGTGCAAAGTAGCCAGGGGTGTGGCAAAGCCATATTGGCCGTCGTCAGAGCCTAATAGCTCATAGCCAAGCCCCACTGTTACTGCCTGTAATTGCGCTTTCACGCTGGCACTGAAGTAATCAGCATCAAAGCTCGCAGTACCTACATCACTTTGCTGAGTGGCGTATTCGACGTTGTAATGCCAGGTGATTTGATCGCGTTTGCTCTTGTTTGCATAGCTTACACCCCATGTGTCGAGACCGTTATCAGCTGCCGAGTCAGTTTCAAGCAGATAGCCATAGGCTTTAAATGTCCCCATGTCTGACGCATAGTCGAGATGCAGTAGGTGGTCGTTACTGTCGATGTCAGCGGCTTCTGCAAATATGCGGTTTCGCTGCGATAGGTAGCCATAGTAAAGAGATAACTTATCCGTGACTTGTTTGTTGATAGTGATGCCATCAAAGGTTTGGCGGTCTTGACGCCAACCAACATGGCCAACAAAGCGGTGATTATCCAAAGTAATCACTTGGCGTCCTGCTTTGACCTGCCAGCCAGAATGTTTATATTGCACGAACGCTTGGTCAAGTTCGGTTGTCTCAGGGTCGGCAATAACAGGGTATTGGCCTACGTTATACCCTGTGGGACCAACACTGTAGTCGCCAACTCCGAGCACAATACGCGAGTCTTCACCTTCAATTGTTGCTGAAAACCCTTTGTACTCTCCTGACTTAACTCCGAAAAGCGTGCGCAGGGTCAAGGCATTGGCGTTATCAGCCATGTTGTCTTGATCAACCGTTTCATAACGCAGGCGAAAATCTGCCCAAGCACTGCCAGTGGCTAAGGTGTCGAGTATTTCCTCTGCATAAAGTGAGTGACTGTAGCTTGTTGAGCAGGCCAGTGCGCACAGCACGGCAAGTTTGTTCATTGTTAAACACTGTTTCATTGATATTCCCCGTTTCCCATAAAAAAGCCCACATCAGACATCGCTGTTGGCAATATCTGATGTGGGCGTCGTTACCCTTAGTTGCTACTTACTTCAAAGTTGTATATACAAATCGTTGGTCGTCAGTGACTTTATTTAACAGCCAACCTGTTGTTTATTAATAAAAATGCTTTCACTTTGCGTTGCGAAGTTAAAAAGTGAGGTATCCACGCTTTGCCTGTGATTCACCACATCGCCAACGATAATGAGCACCGGTCCACTAAAGTGTGCTCGCTCAGCAGTGCGCGCAGCTTCGTATAAAGTGGTGGTGTAAAGACGTTGACTGGCACAGCAGGCATTTTCAATTAACGCGACAGGGGTGTCGGCTGCGACCTGACGTTCAATAAGCGCGCATGTCACTTGCGCTAATTTACTCAATCCCATGTACAGCACCAATGTGCCGCGGCTTAACTGTTGCACCATTTTTTGCCAATCAGGTTGCTCGTCTGCATCTTTTAAGTGAGCGGTGAGTAAGGTGACTGACTGGGCACAGCTTCGCTCTGTAAGCGGAATGCCAGTGAATGCCGAAGCGCCTGATGCGGCTGTGATGCCGGGTACAATTGCAAAAGGGATCTCTGCGTTTGTGAGCGCCACCGTTTCTTCTGTGGTGCGTGCGAATACAGCAGGATCGCCGCCTTTTAAGCGCACAACAACCTTGCCTTGATTAGCGAACTCAACCAGTTGCTTACAAATATCCTCTTGGCTGGTGGAGTGCTTGGCGCGGCGCTTACCCACAAATACGCGCTGTGTGCGCTTTGGAATCAGAGCCAGTACCGAGCTGTCGACTAGCCAGTCATACATCACGACATCAGCTTGCTGTAAGCATTTGACGGCTTTCACTGTGAGTAGGTCGGCATCACCTGGCCCTGCTCCAACGATAAATACCTGACCCCGTTTGGCTTTGCGCGGTTCGCAGTGAGTACGCCCTAAATCCCAATCATGGTTGGCAAACAGCCGCACGACATTGGTGCGATAACTAGGTAGAAATGGCGGCTTACAAATAGAAAAAAAGCTCATATTGATACTCCAAAGGTGTTTACACCGCGATGAGCACGCGCCCTTGCTCTTGGCGCACGGTAAATACATCAATACTCACGCTGTCATCATCAAGACATTGCCCTGTGATCAGGTCATAGCGCTGTTTATGTAATGGCGATGCAACAACAGGCGTGGATGCCACTGAACCTATGATGCCGCGATAAAGTACATTAGCTTGACCAACAGGGTCCCAGTTACTGATTGCGTACAAGTGCGTGTTATGCGCACTTGGCACCATAAAAATGGCAACCTGCTCGTCATTGAGTAGCGCGCATACACCGCTGTATTCTTGAAGGTCGTCGATAGTGCATACTTCAACCCATGTTTGTTGTGTTTGCTGTGCTGTTTGCATGGTACTCTCCTAAATAACCTGTACTGGAATTGCGCCACCTTTAGCGGCTTTTTCTGCTGCTGATGCTGGGCGTATTTGTCCGCGCTCTGGAACAAAAACAATGTTGTTGTCAGTAGCTTTGCTGTTGACGAATTGGCGAAAACGCTTGCGTGCTGATTCAGACTCAATGGTGGTTTTCCATTCACATTGATATTGTCCAATTACTGTCTGCATGTGCGCTTCGAGCTCATCGTTAATGCCTAATGCGTTGTCAATTATTACGCTGCGCAGATAATCGAGACCGCCTTCTAGGTTTTCCATCCACACAGAGGTGCGTTGTAAACGATCTGCGGTTTTTACGTAAAACATTAAGATGCGGTCGATGTACTTAACTAAGGTGGCATCATCGAGATCGGTTGCGAACAAATCGCCATGACGAGGTTTCATCCCGCCATTACCACAGACGTAGAGGTTCCAGCCATTTTCCGTGGCAATGATGCCTATGTCTTTGCTTTGCGCTTCTGCGCATTCGCGGGTGCACCCTGAAACGGCAAACTTGATCTTGTGCGGTGCTCTTAGGCCCTTGTAGCGATTCTCTAAATCAATGGCTTTGCCTACTGAATCTTGCACCCCAAAGCGGCACCAAGTGCTACCAACACACGATTTAACCGTGCGCAGCGCTTTGGCATACGCATGGCCAGTTTCAAAGCCACCGTCGACCAGCTCTTGCCAAATATCAGGGAGCTGTTCAACACGAGCACCAAATAAGTCGATTCGTTGACCACCAGTGATTTTGGTATACAGTCCATACTTTTCGGCAATTTCGCCCAGTAAAATGAGCTTTTTCGGGGTGATCTCCCCGCCGGGCACACGCGGCACAACAGAGTAACTGCCATCTTTTTGCATGTTGCCCAGATAGATATCATTAGTGTCCTGAAGCGGCAGGTGCGCTTTAGTGAGAATGTATTCGTTATGCACAGATGCGAGGATAGAGCCAATCGCAGGTTTACAGATCTCACAACCTAGACCATGACCATGGGCATTTAGAATCTCAGCAAAACTGCGATAACCCTCTACTTTCACAAGATGGAAAAGCTCTTGACGGGTAAAGTTGAAGTGTTCGCAAATGGCTTTCGATACTTCCACACCGCGACTTTCTAATTCATGATCCACGACACTTTTTAGCAGTGCGCTACAGCCGCCACAGCCAGTGCACGCCTTGGTTGTTGCTTTGACCTCTTTGACGCTGCAACAGCCCTGATCAATGGCAGAGATAATGCCGGCTTTGGTGACATTGTGGCATGAGCATACGGTGGCTGTGCTAGGTAGTGCATCGGCACCAAGAGCAGGTTTATCGCCTGAGCTCGGTAGGATGAGGCTCTCAGGGTTCTCAGGTAATGTGATGCCATTGAGTGCAAATTGTAATAAGGCGTCGAAGTCTGAGGTGTCGCCAACCAATACCGCGCCGATAATGTGCTGTGCTTTGCTATCAACAACCAGCTTTTTGTACACGCCTTGTGGTTGGTTAAAGTAGGTATAGCTTTGTGCATTTGCACTGTGGCCGTGCGCATCGCCAATTGAGCCCACATCAACGCCCATTAATTTGAGTTTGGTACTCATATCAGCGCCGAGGAACTCACCTGTGCCCGCATATATTTGCTCCGCTGCCACACGTGCCATGGCATAGCCCGGAGCAACAAGGCCAAAAATTCGCTCATTCCAGAGCGCGCATTCACCAATGGCGTAAATATTTGGGTCTGAGGTGCGACAGCTACTATCAATGCAGATACCGCCACGTTCACCCACTGCTAAGTCAGCTTGGCGGGCTAGCTGGTCGCTTGGGCGAATCCCCGCAGAGAATAGAATCATGTCGGTTTCAAGGTGGGTGCCATCCGCAAAAACCATGCGATATCGACAGGTTTCACCGGCTTCAATGCGTTGTGTTGCTTTGCCTGTGTGTACGCTGACGCCCAAGTCTTCGATTTTATCGCGCAACACATCACCCCCCGTACTATCTAATTGCACGGCCATTAGTTGAGGAGCAAATTCAACAACATGGGTTTTTAGCCCAGCCTGCTTGAGCGCATTAGCCGCTTCTAAACCAAGCAAGCCGCCGCCAACAACCACACCGACCTTGCTTTGCTGTGCCGATGCAGCAATGGCCTCTAAGTCGTCAATGGTCCGATACACCAGGCAATGTGGTTGGTCATTACCTGGGATCGGTGGAACAAATGGATATGAGCCGGTTGCAAGTACAAGGGTGTCGTAATCGAAGATGCGGCCATCTTCCGTTTGCACCTGTTTAGCGTCGCGGTTGATCGTGTTTGCTTTGGCGTTTAGTTCAAAGTGCACGCCCCATGACTCATATGTTTGTGCATCTGTCAGTGCAAGATCGTCCGCGCTCTTGCCATCAAAGAATGCGGACAGGTGAACGCGGTCATAGGCGAGTCTTGACTCACCGCACAATACGGTGATGTGTGCATTTGCATCTTGTTGGCGAAGTTGCTCAACAAAGTGATGACCCACCATGCCGTTGCCGATGATGAGAATTTTCGAAGTCTGTGCTGCGTGTGTCATGCTTTACGTTCCTTTAGAAAACAAAAAAGCCCACACCGATATTTCGGTGTAGGCTTCATTACCTGAAATGGGTCGATATGACCCATCGACAAATTGTGTTGTTGGCAAACCGGCAATTTGGGAGGTTTGCTATCTTGGTTGTTAGTCTATCAAGTTTAATGCCAATAATTTTAGTTATTTAAAAACAGTTAGTTAATGTTATTTGAGCATGCGTTTTTACGCATGTGCACAAGTGTAGTGCAGGCCATGCACCACTATGTATTTACTTGCGCCCATAGATACAGGGCGATACAAAACCACACTAGGCTCATCGCTTTCCAAAATCGCAACGGATCACGTTCCATCAATGGGGGTTTATGTTTAGTCAGATATTTGCGATTCGGGGTATGTAAATCGTGTAAAAATTCAGAGAGCTCCTGATAACGTTTCGATGGCTCTACCTGCAAGCCTCTTTTTAGCGTGTCATCGAGCCAACTGGGGATGTCTCCCCGTTTGGGAGCGATAGGCGATATGCTCAGTTTCCGCTGTGCATTGAGCGAGGTACAACGCGCAAGCTTGGTGCCGTAAGGGTATGAGCCACTTAATAAAAAGTAGGTCAATAAACTCAAGGAGAAAATATCGCCTTGCCTTGATGCTGCATATCCAAGGAAATACTCTGGCGCAGTGATCAGTAAATTGCCCCGCACAGTGTGTTCTTGTGCCAAATATTCACTGACGCCATCGATGCTAGCACTTCCCAAATCGATGATCGTGGCATGATCATGCTCATCAATAAGTATATTCTGTTCACGTAAGTCGCAATGCACTATCCCTGCCCTGTGCAGGGCTTGTAGCCCTTTGCCTATGTGCATCACGATATTACGAACTCGCTCTAAACTGGGTTTGGGGTTGTCTGTCACCCACTGCGCCAGTGATTTACCTTCGATATAATGAGCCAGTGTATACATGGCACTGCGTGCTCGATGCTCCATGGGAACACGCAGAACATGAGGATTGTTAACTCGTCTGGCGGCCCATTCTTCCATCATGAGTTTATTGAGGTGTGCTGTTTGCTCACTTAACTCAATAGACGGAGCTTTTAGTACAAAGATGTCGTCTGTTTTTTTATCTTTGACCAAATAAAGGTGACTGCGAGCGCTTTGATAGATAACACGTAAGACTCTTAAGTCATCGATTTCCTGATTGACCTCCAAAACAGGAGGAACGGGTAGGTCATCAAACGCTTTTAACTCTGCCGAAGGATCGTCAGGGAGTTTATCGATACACACGAGCTGAGCTGTGAGGTTGTCAGTGCTGTTCGCAGCCAAAGCGCCCTCGACCAATGCCTTTGCTGCGCTATCCATGTCTGAGCTATGTTGCTCAATAATTTGCAACATATGCGCTTCACTGAGATGCCCGTGTACGCCGTCTGTGGTAAGCAAAAATATGTCATTCTCATGCACACTAAAGCTATGGGTATCAAGTGCCAAGTCAGGATTAAAGCCCATTGCTCGGGATAGATAACTTTGCCCCGCTTCGCCAATAACTTGATGATCCTTAGTGATGCACTCTAAGGTGGGTGTGCCAAAGCAGCGTCGAATGCGGTACAGGCGTGAGTCACCAACATGAAACACATAGCCAGAATGATGTTTTAGTACTAAGGCGGTTAATGTCGTCACATAGCCTTTGTCAGGTGTGCCACGATACGGTGTCGCTTCGGTTTGGGTTATCAGCCAGCTGTTGATCGCCTGCAATACGCGTTGACCTGATTGTAACACTCCCCAAATTTCGGAAGTGCGATAATAGTCGCTGATAAAGTGTTGCACCGTTGCCTCACTGGCCAGTGCAGAAAATTCGCTACTGCTAATACCGTCAGCAACTGCCAGTACTATACCTTTACTTCGCAGAGTATCACCAACAGGAATGCGTGCTGCACAAGCATCCTGATTGTCGGGTTTTGCTCCACTGATAGAGTATGCGCCGCAGCGTACTTTGATAGTGAGATCCAAAGCGCGCGAACGAGTCGTCGCGCTTGGAAGTGATATTACAGGAGTGTTAGTCACGAGCTTAACCTGCGCTAACGGGGGCTGCTGTCGTGGCAGTGTTACTCGTTAACTGACGCTTAGGTGCTGTGCGGTAGTGTGTTGAGTACAGCGTTAAACCAGTAAAGGCGAGGCCGCCCACCAAGTTGCCAAGTGCTGTTGGGATCTCGTTCCACACCAGGTAATCCATTACCGAGAAGTCACCACCCATGATGATTGCAAATGGGAACAAGAACATATTAACAACAGAATGTTCAAAGCCCATGAAGAAAAACAGCATGATTGGCATCCACATCGCTAACACTTTGCCACTGACGTGGGTTGAAATCATTGCTCCAACCACGCCCATTGACACCATCCAGTTACACAGCATGCCGCGAATGAAAATCGTCAACCAGCCACTGACGCCATATTCGGCGTAACCCAAAGTGCGTGCCTCACCGATACCAGACACTTTTTCTGCTATTGCTCCACCTTCAATGTTAAAGCCATAGGTGAATACAAAAGCCATCATGAAGGCAACGGTCAGTGCACCGGCAAAGTTTCCAACAAAGACAAGACCCCAGTTGCGTAGTATTTGTGGGATGTCTACACCAGGTCTTCGAGCAAGCCAGGCCAGTGGGGTGAGCACAAATACCCCAGTAAGTAAGTCAAAGCCCATCAAATAAAGCATGCAAAATCCAACAGGGAATAGTACCGCCCCTAGTAGTAAGCTGCCGGTTTTAACTGCGACTGTGATCGCAAAAACTGCTGCCAGAGCAAGAATGGCGCCAGCCATAAATGCACGGATCAATGTATCTCTTGTCGACATGTAAACTTTTGATTCACCCGCGTCGACCATTTTGGTTACAAATTCTGTAGGTAGTAAGTAAGCCATCTCATTCACCTCTAGTTATCGTGTTGAAATTGCAGGTCAACGCCTCAAATTAAGCACAAAAAAAACGCCCAACCGCCTTTTGTAGTAAAAAGCTGGTGTGGACGTCTTTATCCTATGCAATTTATTGAGAACTGTTGCTCTACAGTATTAACAACAGTGCAATACTAATACCATGATTGCTAATTCATTAATATTTATGGGTTTATTGTGATTTTAAAGCTGTTGGCTTTCATGCGCAGTAAATAATTTATACCTAAAAGCACCAATATGATCCCTATCGTGCACGGCTTTTGTGCAAAATTAGGGCACAAAGAGAGCCAAGTAGGTGCTCGGCAATACGGTAGTGTCAGTGATTCTGCTTTGGTTCACTAAATTTATTGCTAAGACCTATCGGGGCATGAATTTTGCGTTCACTCTTATTTTTAAATCTGACGACCGTGATTTTCATGAAGTATTGTAGCCATATTACTCGGCGGTTTTTGTTGTCCGCCAAGCACTCTGAGATAGCAAGCCTACAAGCTCTGGCTTTTAATTGTCGTGTCGTTTCGGCGGTGCGAGACACCATTCATTATTTGCAGCGGGAGCGCGGTAGCAGCAATATTTGGCTTGCCTCTGCAGGGCATCGGTTTGAGCTACGGCGAAATGAAGAAATAGCACTTGCCCAGCAAGCACAACAGCAGCTTCAGGTCCTGTTGAATGATTACTTGAGCGACAAACATCATGGTACGAGTGGGCGTTTACTTAATAGCATTACGTTTGCTCTGCAGGGGCTGGACCATTTGCCAGAGTTGCGGGAGCGAGTCCGTGATTTAAAGATCACATCCAGTGAATCTACGCAGGCTTTTTCGCAATTGATTGCCTATTTATTAGCGGTTATTTTCGAAGCAGCTGATGTGGCTAATGATGCTGCGATTAGTCGTCAACTTATTGCATTGTTCAACTTTATTCAGGGTAAAGAGTTTGCTGGTCAAGAGCGTGCATGGGGCGCTATTGGTTTTACAAAAACGTACTTTACTAAGGCCTTGTGTGAGCGTTTAGCGCAATTACAACAGGTACAACAGAATCATTTTTCATTATTTGTGCAGTTTGCAAGTACACACCAACAGAAGCTGTGGCACGAGCTTGTTGAGCATCAAGCATGGCATGAGTTAGAGCACTTACGCGCAATGATCAACAAGCTCGATGAAGGCAGCGCAATAGATGCTGGATTAAGTGAAATTTGGTTTGAAATTGCGACTGCGCGTATGGATCAGATGCAAGGAATTGAGCAGGCGATGACCCAAGAGCTTACTGACATTGCGCAACATAAAGTGATTGAAGCGAAGCAAAAGTTAGGTGACCAGCAAGCATTGATAGCAGCCATGGAAGCGCGCCAGGGGCCAATGAATTTATGTGTATCGCAATTATTAGAACCGCATGCACAAGACCTTCATATCATGGAATATGGCCGCGCGCCTGATTCCTTTTATGACTTATTACGCGAGCAGTCTCGCGATATTGCGCGCATGGAAGAGGAGCTTGTTCATGCCAAGCAAGCAATTGCTGATCAGAAGAAAATAGACCGCGCTAAATTGCTTATCATTCAGAAGTTTAAGTTTACTGAAGAGCAAGCATTTCGGGAACTGCAAAAGCAAGCGATGAGTCATAATTTGAAGCTTGTGGACGTTGCCGACAAGGTGATAGTCGGCTTTGATACCAATTGAGCTAAATAAATGATGATTACTAAATCAATAAGCGCTATGCAAAACAATAATATCGATATAAGAGTGGATGATTTGCTCGGTGGCGAAGTGGTAGCCTTGTTGCAAGAACATTTAGATGACATGCATGCGACATCGCCACCCGAAAGCGTGCATGCCTTGAATGTACAAGCGCTTAAAGCGCCAGAAATTACCTTTTTCAGTGCTTGGATTGGCGGTTCGTTAGCTGGCTGTGTCGCCCTTAAGCACCTAAATGGTGGCAGTGCAGAATTAAAATCTATGCGCACCCGAGCGCAATTTAGAAATCAAGGCGTTGGCGCACACTTGCTCACCCATGCGGTGCAGTTTGCCAAAGAACAAGGGTATCAGAGCGTGAGTTTAGAAACAGGAACACAAGAGTACTTTGGGTCTGCGCATCGGTTGTATACAAAATTTGGCTTTGTTGATTGCCCGCCTTTTGCTGACTATACCGACGACCCTCACAGCCGCTTCATGCGTATCGCGTTGTAAAAAAGCCGGTGTTTAACACCGGCTTGACGTTGTGTCGAGAAACCAACACGCGCTACTGAGGTGTAAATTTCAGCATGCGAGTTTGATCTATGAGTTCAACATCAACAAGTTGATAAGGGCCGTAGACCGCTTGTGTGGAAGTAAATGGCAGCACAAATTGATCGGCACTACTGATGTTTTTTGCTACCTCCACCGTTGCAATTGAAATGGGGTCGCCATTGTTGCTTTGACCGCGCAAGGTTGCGCGAATTGCATAACGGCCGTGCATTTCAACTTCCACTGGCACAATGGCCTGATAGTGATTATCCGCTAACGCTGTTACGGTAGCAGTGTCCATCACTATGGTCTGAGCGCTGTAAACAAAGGGCATTTGTACAGAACGTTTAATTGTTTGGCCATTCATTTGTGTGGTCACAGTCGCTTCAAGCTCATAGTAACCTTGAGCCGCTCCTAAGTGAGTTAAAGGTTGAGCGAACACTGCTTCACCATTATCAAAGGCGACATCGACTTTCTCACTTACTGGGCTGTGCAGCCGCAGTTTTACTTGCTCGTTTTTGAGCGGTGCATCACCCAAATCAAGCGAGATATCTAGGCGTTGTTGATATTGTCCTAATGTGAATTGCGTATTTGCTTTGAGCGCCTGACGCGAGCCTTTTTCAATCACATGCACTAGATACTCATCATTGTCATTGAGGGCCTGTTTGGTGCGCAGCAATGTTTGGCCTTGCGCTTTTATATTGGCTAGTTTGATGCCGACACTGCCATCGTCAAAGCCTGCTTCGCGCATGTGTTGTTGTTCAGCCACAACATGTATAGACAACTCTTTTTGGGTGTCGGCGTCTTTGGCGATAAAGGCTTTGCTGGCAAGGCTCTGTGGTTTTATTATCTCACCGCTGTCGAAATGTGCCCTCGGCGCGATGCGAATAAAGTGTTGGCTCTGGCTAACAAATACGGGAATGCCTGTCTTAAGTTCTTTACCCGACACGGTTTGCCAATATTCCACACTCGTTTTGTGTAAGGATTGCAGCGCCTCGCCAGCGGGTTGTACCTGTGGATATTGATACACAGTTTGTTCGTTATTTGCGTGTGCGCTGATGTTCACCAAAAGTGCTAGAGCGCAAAATGGGATTAGTTTTGTCATTGTTGTGCTCCTAAATGCGGTTCTTTAACATGTCGCCAAGACCGAAGCAATTGCGACGGCTTTGTTGGTGACTCAGTGGTTCACGGCCTTTGGTTCGTGACTTGTCAGTAAACCAAACAGAACCAGCTAGCGCCTGTGAACTGCAATTTAAAAAGCCATCTGAGCAATTGTCTAACCAGTTTTGGGTGGTTTCCAATGCCACTTGGTTTTGGTAGCCACCACAATAGCTATCGCTATCCCAAATCGCTGAGTCGACATCACTGCCAACCACAGTTTCAAAGGTTGAAGGTAAACTCGGGCGATTGGGAGTGCCGTAGAGCCACTGTGCATTGTAAGATGCCATCCAAGAGACTTGTTGTTGTTTAACTGCATCGTTGGCATAACCGAGTAGCCACCCGAGGATTTGCTCAAACGAATTGCCAGCTACCACCGCATCAGCCAGCGGTGTGCCGCCACTTGAAGGCGCCAGTGCAATAGTGCGTTTTACTTTGGTGATGATATTTGGGTAACGATTGTCCCAAGTTGGGTTAGATAAGATCCAACGGACAACATTGCCGCCATTAGAATGAGTGATGAGTGTTAACTCGGTAATATTTTTATTGTTGATGAAATTCGTAAGCTGCCCAGCAAGGCAACCGGCAGCACCATCAGTCCACATATATTGCTCAAAATCGCAATTGATTACCGTGTAGTTACTGGTATTAGGTAGCCCTTGGCGTACCGTGTTGACGAAGTTGCTTGTCCAATAATCATTGTAAGCATCGGACTGGTTTCCCGTACCGTGCACAAATGCGACCCCCTGTGCTGCGAGCGCACTTTGGCTCATGCCGATAGCGAGCGCGATTGCGCTTGCCAGTGAAAGTAGTTTTGTTTTCATGTGTATTCCTGTTGATTGTTATTTTATCTATCAGGTTGGAGGAGTGACCTCCGATCAGAAAATAGTTCAAACAGGTACAAATGCAAGAAATAATTTACAAAAAATTAACTTTTTTGTCTTTTAAATACACGTTTAGCTGTATGGGAATTCACCAAAACAGGAAATTACAGGGCAAAAGAATCATTGAGCTTAGCGGTAAAGAAACGCACAATGAGACAAAATAACAAGGAACAATACTATGATGAGTACCGTGATAATGTGTGCGTTAGTTGCCTGTGTGATCCCTTATTTAGCCAAAGCGCCGTTGGCTTTGGCACAGCAGCAAAGTGGGGGTTATGACAATCGCCATCCTCGAGCACAACAGCAGTCTTTAAAAGGCTTTGGCGCACGAGCGCTGGCCGCGCACCAAAATAGTTTTGAATCGCTTATTGTTTTTTCTGTTGCGGTTGCTGTGGTGTTAGGTACCAATACGCAAGGCGCATGGATTGATGGCTTGGCTATAACCTATATCGTCAGTCGCGCACTTTACTGCGTTTGCTATTGGTTTGACTGGCACCTTATGCGCTCGCTTATTTGGGCAGTGTCATTGGCTTGCCCCATTGCGATGATGTCGTTGAGTCTATAAGTAAATTAAAACCACAAAGCAAGCGCCTTGGTAAAGGTGCTTGCTTTGATTGAAGGTTTGGCGGTCGCACTCTATAGTTTGGTTGTATATACAATACTTTCTCAAATCTGTGACCTGTACTTTAAATGAATACTCTGCGTTCTCTAATGGATCTCCAATTGCCTCTAAGTGCCATCTTGAAATCTTGTTACTTTTTTCAATACATTGATCTCAGCGCTATCGAGTTCAACATAAGTACCTTGGGGAATGAGTTCAGTATCCAGTGAGTACTCTCCTATGCGCACTCGCAATAGATCCGTGACGCGATAACCACAAAAGCGAGCCATTTTACGAATTTGACGATTGCGCCCTTGGGTGAGGATTATTTTAAATCGGGTTGCAGTAATGGGTTCGCAAATACAGGGCTTTGTTATTTCACCGTCCACAGGTACTCCTGCTTGCATCTGAGTGAAAAACGGATTATCGAGCGGCTTATCGACTTCGACCCAATACTCTTTTTCATGACTGAAATCAGGGTGAGCAAGAAGATTACATAATTCACCATCATTGGTGAGAATGAGTAATCCTCTGGAGTCTTTGTCCAATCTGCCAATGGGATAGGTGCGCAGTGCTGGGGGTAAGTGGTGAATGAGGCTATGCGGGTCTTGTGGTTTTAATTTGCAATCAATACCTACAGGCTTGTGATAAGCAAAGTAGCGCTTTTTTGCCAAGCCTGACAGAAGCTGACCCTCCACTTCAATGGCGTCGGCATCGCTAACATGATCAATATGATTGGCAGGTTGGCCATTCACAAATACCACCCCAGAGTCGATTAAGCGTGAAGCTTGTCGACGAGAGCATACTCCAGCATGGGATAAGTATTTAGCAAGGCGAATGGGATTAGTCATAAGATCAACACACATTAGACGAAGCATCATCATAACATGGTAGTGACGCCAATCTTGATTAAAATAATGCCAGTTAGGTTGATCATTTCAGGTGTTCAATGCGTAGTGCCATATGTATCAATAGGAGGTGCACTATGGGCATTACACTTGGGCAGTTAATAGAGCTGCAACCTTTACAAAAAGTGATTATTAATTCGGTTGATATGGCCTTGTATCAAGTCAGTGTCGTGGTCAACAACGTTGAGTACTACGTCAAAGATAACAAGGGAAACACACTTACCGCCCACAGTCCGCTGCACATACAAAAACTATTCGATCACATTGCTTACCAACACATGACACTGCGCCACTCTAGTGCGTATGACGAAATGTGTGGGCAGCCGGTGAGGGAGGCGGACAACACCTTAGAAGTGTCCTTTGGTAATAACAGTTATTATTGATTCGATGTTTGCCTCACGGGGCCACATCGGAGCACCTCTATTGTGCTATTTTAATCGCCTATCTCCTTAGAAACCTTCGCTATTTCGTCAAAAACTAGCGAATGCCAACAATTGTGCTAACCTCTTTATCTGGTGCGGTTGGGTGCAAAAGACCGTGCTGTCGCTCTGGTCAATTGAGACTTCTTGTGTAACTCTGAGTTTATCAGGTACAAAAGGACAATTGACTATGAGCGAGCTTATCCTTCACGCCATCGACATTCTTACCGGTATTTTTTTACTCATTATTGCTTTTATCGCTGTCGCCATCGTTTATATGTATGTCGTGGATGTCACTCAGCATTCCCATGCGATCCGGCGGAATTATCCAGTGATCGGTCGTTTTCGTTATTTCTTTGAACGCCAGGGCGAGTTTTTTCGGCAGTACTTCTTTGCTATGGATCGCGAGGAAATGCCCTTCAATCGTGCCGAGCGAAGCTGGGTTTATCGTGCTGCCAAGAATCTTGATAGAACCTCGGCATTTGGTTCGACGCGCAGTCTCGATCCAACGGGCACGATTATGTTCATGAATACAGCGTTTCCTACTCTTGAGGAAGATGCGTTGGAACCTGAAGCAGTTGTTATTGGCCCCCAATGCCCAGTTCCTTTTCATGCTAGCAAGGTGTTCAATATCTCTGGTATGAGTTACGGCGCGTTGTCTAAAAGCGCGGTACGAGCCTTGTCACATGGCGCCAAAAAGGCTGGCTGCTGGATGAATACTGGCGAGGGAGGTCTGAGCCCATATCACCTTGAAGGAGGGGCCGACCTCGTTTTTCAAATAGGCACTGCTAAATATGGGGTGCGTGATGAGCATGGAAAGCTCAGCGACAAGAAGCTCAAAGAGATAGCGACGCATGAGCAAGTGAGAATGTTCGAAATAAAAATGAGCCAAGGTGCGATACACCAAAAGTAATAAAACTGACACCTTATATATACACGTATAAAAAGACTTAAATTGTAACTTTGTCAGTCAATGATTTTTATATTCTAACTGACAACTAGAGTTTATTATGTCAATGTTTTTATCCATGAATAAGACCTTATGAGTTCTATGAAATAAACCTGGCAAAGCTCTTAAAAACTAATACTTATTTATTTCTCGTATATTCATTTTCTCAATGTTTATGCCGCTTCTTTTTTCTTGCCTTAAAATGTCGTTCAGTACGTTCTCTGTATATACAGAAGTTCCGCCCTCACCTAGAAAAGGAAGTTGATAGGTAGAGCCGGATTCTTGTAGCCAAATCCAATAGTTCCCACACTCAGATATTTCGGGAGGGATTCTAGAACCAGAGCTAAGTCGCCACGAATCGCCGTCTAAGTAGCCACCGCGCCAGCTTGCAAATATTTTAAAATACACTTTTTCTTTGCTAGTAAATTTTAAAATTACCCAGCCATGAGGCTTGTGAATCATAAATACACCAATTTTTCTAAAATACTTCAGAGCTAAGCTTGTTGAGTTTTGTCATTGATTGCTCGGAGATGATCAGTTGATCGAAGCCGTCAATTTCAAGCTCTTTGTGGTTAAACTGACCAAAGATCCCCATGATTTTATCTATTGGAATATCTAATTCACTTGATGGTATATCATTAAAAGGAGTTAGGCTTTCATCAGCATTAATGATTACATCACCAATACTGATAGTTGGTTTATTAGCAGTAATTATTGTATGACTATCAGTATCATAAATTTCGTCGCCTTCATTTAAAACAGGAACTTCTGCAATGATTTCATCATTCATTTGAGCGAATTTTACTTTTGCTAATTCGTCAGGAATGTCTTGCGCCACACGATAAGCATAATCAACAAGGCTTGGCTCTGCTGGGATAAATAGAATTGCCTGCTGATTTGGAGCATCAGTAATGCGCAATATACGCCCCATTACTTGACGGTAATTCATCTCTGTTTTTACGTTTGAAAGGTAACAGCACACCTGAAGGCGTGGGATGTTCGTGCCTTCCGATATCATTCCAACACTGATGATCCACTTATCTTGGTTATATCTAAAAGATCTAATGAGATCATTTCCGTTGCCTTCATCACTGGTGACAACAACAGCACTATCTCCAATAGTCTGCTTCAAAATTAGTTGAATTTTCCAAGCATGAGCAATGGATGAGGCAACGATTAACCCACCTGATTCTTTATTTTTTGCACGAAGCTCATTTAGCTTATGACTAGAGTGAATTAATAGTTGCTCTATTACGCTCGTGTTAGTCACAATCTCAGAATATGGAATAATTGATTGTGATAAGAGATCTATAAAGCTTGTGAAGTGACTCGTTTCATCACCCTCTACAACAGTAATCTGGTCATTATCTAATGCGACTACTTGCGGTATTCGGCATACATTGTCTGCAATAGCTTGTTTTAAGCCATATACGTAATCACATTGTATTTGCCCTGACTCATTACAGTATTCCGCAAGTGCGATAGGTAGTGAATCTGATCGCCACGGTGTGCCAGTTAGTGCGATTGTATACGCCGCTTTTTCTTTAATCGTTGTTATTATCGGCTTACCCCAAGCGTTAGCATCTTTTATATTTGAACCTGCACAATGATGGATCTCATCAAAGATCACAAACACGCGATACTTTTCAAATAAGCGCCAGACCTTACTATCTAGTGTGCCCAATGCTTGATAAGTGAATGAGTTGCCTAATGCGCCAATAGTGCCGTCAAAATGTGCATCGAATTGTTCACTTAACGCTTCACTGAAATCATGCGCGACGATTGAAGAAGGAGAAAAGCAAAGTACAAGATCAATATCACCTTGGTCATACATCTGTTTAGCTAATACTGAGGCCATCACTGTTTTGCCAGCACCAGGAGTAGCTAGTGCTAAAAAGTGCTTCTTTGATTTGTATTTAGAAATTGCAGAGTGAATACACTCTGACTGCCAATTTCTTAGTTTCATTTATTCGTTCTCTTTTATTGATTTAATAAGTTCGTTTAAAACTGAAATCTTCCCTTTTAAGATATGGTTGTTTTCCTGAACTGCCATGTAACGACCTTTTAAATCGTCATGCTTGTCAGGGTATATGTCTTTCAAAGCGACATACTCTTTAACCGCTCCTAATCCCTCTAATAGCGCAGAGTTATATTTATTCAACCTTTGAATAAGCATTTGGGAGTAATTGACAGGTGAAGCCTCGTCTATCTCTTCATAAGGCATTGGCGATACCATTTCTTTTAAAATTGCGTGATCGAACAAGTCGCTTTTGGTGTAACGAGTAACCCCTTTCTTCTTAGTTGTGCTTCTTACTAACCAACCCCGCCTAGTTAATTTTAAAAGCTCCTCATAAACGAAACGACGGGATACAGTTGGATTAAGTTCTACATCCTGCTTTATTGCTATATATGCCGTTCTAATTTCAGTGGCTGTGAAGTGATTGACGTTGGGCATAGACAAAATTTGGATGACAGTTTTGTCTAGTTCGAATTTTTCCATGCATAAACCTCAATAAATATAATAAAAACACCTTAAATATGCATATACGCATTATTTAGGATTATATGCAATCGTGTAAATCAACGCAATGTGGGATATTTAGTCTTTTTTGTCTGAGACAATCTAATGGACGATTTTGCGAAAAAGTTAGGTAAAAATATCAAGATGATGAGAGTCTATAAAGACCAAAGCCAAGCCGAATTATCATTTAAATCTGGCTTAGATCAGAGTTATTTGAGTCGAGTTGAGAAAGGTACAGTTAACGTTACTGTAATTAAGTTATGCGCTATCGCCAAAGCGCTTGAATGTAAGTTAATTGAATTAATACCGGAAGCTGACGACATAAGCGCACTTTAAACTTCTTATTTATTCAACATTTAAAGTAAGCACATACCCACATTCACTAAAACACACCTTCCAAATACTTAACTTTGATCACAATCAAAGCTGCACCATTCAAAAGATGCAAAATAATCATTGACTAAATAATCATCCATCGCTATCTTTAATGCATCATTTATATGGTGCAATTAAGAATGAATAAAACATTATCTGATATTGCGATTGTGAAAGCAGGCCACCCTTTTAGGGGAAAGATACCTGAAGACACGGAAGGTAACGCTTATGCGGTGCAGATCAGGGATATTGATAACGATGGGATCATACAGTGGCATCAACTCATTCGCACAAATATTACAGGGCGTAAAACACCTGACTGGTTACAAAAAGGCGATGTGCTGTTTGCGGCTCGTGGTGGGCGTAACTTAGCAGGTTGTGTTGGAGAAATTAATAAACCAACGGTTTGCGCACCACATTATTTTTTAATTCAAGTAACTGATACAGCAGTATTACCTGAATTTGTAGCCTGGCAGCTAAACCAAGATGGTGCCCAGCGGTACTTTGCAAACTCTGCTGAAGGTAGCGCACAAACGAGTATCCGACGAGCTGTACTCGAAGCAACTCCGATTGTTATTCCAACTCTCGAAAAGCAGCACGCTATCGTTGGGTTTGATAACAAAGTTAAGCAAGAAAAACGCATTCTAAGTGCTCTAATTGAGAACAGAGCAAAACAGATGCAAGGCATCGCTAAAGAATTATTAGGTTCTGATTATCAGGGCTAAACAGAATTAAAATTAAGGACTTAAAAGATGACAACAACACAAATAAACCAAGACGAAATTAATAAGGCGGTATGGGCTGCCTGCGATACCTTTAGAGGCACGGTAGACCCTTCTATTTATAAAGATTTCATCTTAACCATGTTGTTCTTAAAGTATATCTCTGATGTATACCAAGATGAATACGACAAGCTTGTTGAGCAATATGGAGACAACCCTGAACTAATTCACGCAATGATGGCAAAGCAACGCTTTGTATTGCCCACAGGATCGAGCTTTTGGGATCTTTACGAGAAACGTCATGAAGCAGGTAACGGTCAGCGTATTGACCAAGCACTTCACGCTATTGAAGAAGCGAACGGCACTAAGCTAAAAAATGTGTTCCAAGACATTAGCTTTAACACCGATAAGCTAGGTCAGGAAAAACAAAAGAACGACATTCTTCGTCACCTGTTAGAAGACTTTGGTAAAGAGATACTTAACTTACGCCCTAGTCGTGTTGGCTCACTCGATATCATTGGTAACGCCTACGAATACCTAATCAAGCACTTTGCCGCAGGTAGCGGTAAGTCAGCAGGTGAGTTCTATACGCCACCGGAAGTATCAGACTTACTAGCAGCTATTTTAGAGCCAAAAGAAGGTGATGAAATCTGCGACCCAGCATGTGGTTCTGGCTCACTACTAATGAAATGTGGCGCTATGGTGCGCAATAACTCAGGCTCTAAAAAGTACGCGCTATTTGGTCAAGAAGCTATCGGCTCTACCTGGGCACTCGCTAAAATGAACATGTTCCTTCATGGTGAAGATAACCACCGCATTGAATGGGGCGATACCATTCGCCACCCTATGCTTTTGGACAAAGAAGGTACTGGTTTACTTCACTTCGATATTGTTACTGCAAACCCTCCTTTCTCACTCGATAAATGGGGTTTTGAAGGTGCTGCAAATGATGAATTTGGTCGTTTCCGCCGTGGTGTGCCACCTAAAACTAAAGGTGACTATGCGTTTATCAGCCATATGATTGAAACATTGAAGCCAGAGTCAGGACGCATGGGGGTTGTAGTGCCACACGGTGTACTATTCCGCGCATCATCTGAAGGTAAAATCCGCACACAACTTATTGAAGAGAACCTACTAGATGCAGTGATTGGCTTACCTGAAAAATTATTCTTTGGCACAGGTATTCCAGCGGCGATTCTTATCTTCAAAAAACAGAAAACCGATAACAATGTAATGTTCATCGATGCCAGTCGTGAGTTTAAGTCAGGCAAAAACCAGAACCAGCTCACTGGAGATAATATTCAGAAGATTATCGACACTTATAAAGCGCGTGAAACTGTTGATAAGTACGCCTATTTAGCAACATCTGATGAGATTAAAGAAAACGACTTTAACCTTAATATTCCTCGTTACGTTGATACCTTTGAAGAAGAAGCTGAGATTGATTTGGTTGCAGTGCGAAGTGAGCGTGTTCAGTTACGGGGTGAATTAAAAACACTTGAAGCTGAAATGGAAGGCTACTTGAAGGAGTTGGGTTATGACAATTGATTCCAAATACCCACCAAGTGTAAAAGCAGGCAAGCCAATTTTAGGAGAACAACCTCATGGGTGGGAAAGATCCTCATTAAATAACTTTTTAGATTTGATCCCTAGAAAAGTTAAGTTAGAAGATGATACCGAATATGACCTTCTGACAGTCAAACGCTCTCGTGGCGGTGTAGTAAGAAGAGAGCACTTATTAGGTAAAGACATTAAGGTAAAAAGCCAATTTGAGGTAAAAGCCGGAGACTTTGTTATTTCCAAACGTCAAATTGTTCATGGTGCTTGTGGCCTGGTTCCACCTGACCTTGATGGTTCTATCGTTTCAAATGAGTATTCGGTATTTCATGCTAAACCAAATTTTGATCTGGAATTTTTTCAATATTTATCAGAAACACTTTATTTTCAGCAGACCTGCTTTCATTCAAGTATTGGTGTTCATATTGAAAAAATGATTTTCAAGTTAGAAGACTGGTATAAATGGAACTTCAATATACCACCGCTCAAAGAACAAAAGAAAATAGCCAAAATCCTATCTACTTGGGATGAAGTGATCAACACCACCGAGCGCCTAATCGACAACAGCAAGCAGCAGAAAAAAGCGCTGATGCAACAATTGCTCACGGGCAAAAAACGTCTGCTTGATGATTCAGGTAAGTCATTTGATTCTGAGTGGCGATTTTCTACATTTTCTGAGCTTTTTAAAGTTGCAAACAACAAAAAAACACAAGTTAAATCAAGTGAGTATTTAAGCGATGGAAAAACGCCAATCGTTGATCAAGGTAAACAACTTATTTCTGGTTATACAAATAATGATGAAAAATATACCGAATTACCAGTAATTATCTTTGGAGACCATACTCGTGTTGTAAAGTGGGTTAACTTTGCATTTGCGCAAGGTGCTGATGGAACTCAAGTATTAAAAAGTACAAAGCTCTTGAACGATAAATATGCATTTTATTTATTGTCAGATACCGATATTCCTAATCTTGGCTATAGCAGACATATGCGGGAGCTTAAAGAAAAAGATTTTAAGTATCCTACTGATATCAGAGAACAGGAGAGAATTGCTTCAGTTCTTACTAATGCCGATAAAGAAATCGAATTGTTAGAAAAGCAACTGGGCGATTTAAAACAAGAGAAAAAAGCGTTAATGCAGCAATTGTTAACTGGCAAGCGCAGAGTAAAAATTGATGATAAGGAGGTCGCATAATGGACTTTTTAGAACAACGTAGATTAGAGCAAGACAAAAGACCTGATGATGTTAGGGATGAATATGATAGGGATGAAGCTCGATTAATTCACTCAGCGGCGTTCAGACGTTTACAGTCAAAAACTCAAGTGTTGGGACTTGGTGAGAGTGACTTTTATAGAACTCGACTAACGCACTCAATGGAAGTAGCTCAAATTGGTAGAGGTATTGTTCAGTACCTAAGTAAAAATAAGAAATTTGTGGAATATCATGAACACTTACCCAACACGTCATTAATAACTGCAATTTGTTTAGCTCATGATATTGGTCACCCTCCTTTTGGTCATGGTGGTGAAGTCGCTTTAAATTACTGTATGCGCGAGCATGGTGGTTTTGAGGGTAATGGTCAAACGTTAAGAATCCTTGGAAAGCTTGACAAGTATACGGGTAAGTACGGATTAAACCCTACGAGAAGGATGCTGCTCGGCATACTGAAATATCCAGTTGCATACAATGAACTTGTTAATGAAAAAGCCTATGAACAAGTCCCTGACAAGAATGCTCCTTACTGGTTATTTGAGGCCCGAACACAGAAGCCTCCTAAGTGTTACCACGAATGCGACCAAGAAATTGTTGATTTCATTTTTGATGGATTTGCTAGGGATGACCTTGCGAAGTTTACTCAAACTGAGCAACCGATAGATAAAGATGAGCCAGAGAAACCTTTGCATAAGAAAAGTTTATATAAATCTTTGGACTGCACAATTATGAATTTAGCAGACAACATTTCATATAGTTTGCATGATTTTGAAGACGCTTTGTCACTTGGGATGATCACTCAAAGGCACTGGCGAGAGCACTTTGAAGGCAAAGAAGCTTTATTTGATGATTTAGCAAAGCAGCTTGATAGAAACGATTTAAATTTTGATTTAATTACTGCCGACTTATTTCATAAGGAAAGTCACTGTAGAAAAGAAGCTATCGGCAACTTGGTTAACTTAATGATTACCAATGCAGTTATCGAAAAAAACCAGTCGGGTTGTGAAAATCCGTTGCTTAGCTTGGAGGTTAAATTAGAGCCTCAAATTGAAAAGCTTAGAAAGCACATTTTTGACTTAGTATGCGAACAAGTGATTTTTGATGAAAATGTTCAACAACTTGAGTTTAAAGGACAAAAATTAGTCATTGAGCTGTTTCAAACGTTAGCTAAAGATCCTAATAGGTTCTTGCCAAAACCAACCAGAGAAAGGTGGAAAAAAGCAGGTGAAGATTTAGAAGATAAGGTTAAAAAGTCAGCTCAGCTTAGAGTTATATGTGACTTTGTATCTGGTATGACTGATGATTACGCGACCAAGTTCTATGAAAAGTTATTTACTCCAAGTAAAGGTTCTATTTTTGATCGTCTTTGATCGAAATAGTCTTTATTGACCTTGTTTATTAGCAACTAAATTAAGCAGTTTAAAATGACAAAAGTTGAACCACCACAAGTAGTTTTAGACTGCTTAAGGAATGAAATGAACATCAATACAGAGCACTTTCTTACGAAATACCATTGCTTTGATACAAGCTTTAAGGATAAGGCAAATGAATTATTGGTGAGTATGCTCGATGATTCTAAAAAACTTCAAGAGTTTGATGCAAATAAACATTATTTTGAAGATGGAACCGAAGAGCAGAATGAGTTCATGCAAGCAATGTTTGATTGTTTTAGAGAGTTTAGCACTAAGCAAGGATTAGAACTTCATCAGGCAATCTTTGAACACACAAACAGAGGTGGTGATAATTGGTTTCCTGTGGTCACAATCTCATCCCCTGTCGCTGACTATACAAATGAGCCAGAGGAAATGACAGTTTACAGAGGGTGCAACATCAATGAATTCAATGAAAACTGTTTTAGGCAATCATGGAGTTTAGACTTCGAAATTGCTAAGGCGTTTGCTTTTACACATTTTAATACAGATAAGAAACCGCGTGTTGTTCTGGAAGCCAAGGTAAAAAATTCGGATATTGCATGGCTGAGAAATGCAGAAAGTGAAGTCGTTTTATTACCTAATTTCAAACCATTAAGTGTAAAAATAAAAATGGATTATAACCAGCTCAATCAAAGTATATAAGTAGATAGCTATGACAATATCAGTGGCAAATTTCAAAGAAGAGTTTAGCTCTAAAATCCCAGCGCTCACCCTACTAAGTAAGCTTGGTTACTCGTTTATACCTCCTAATGGTTGTGAGGAAGTTAGGGGTAATTCCGTAGTAGGAAAATCAAAAGGCCAAGTGATGCTGTTGCCTATTATGCGCGGGTTTTTGAGTAAACAAACGTTCCCATTTGCAGGTAAAAACCATAAGCTTTCAAGTGCTGCCATTGATAAAATCATGCATGACCTAAGCCCTGCAATGAATGAGGGGTTAAAAGGCGCGAATGAAAAGCTCTACAACGCCATGATGTATGGCGTTGGGGTTACTGAGTTTATTGATGGTAAAAAAGCATCGCCAACTATTCAGCTTATCGATTGGCAAACACCTTCAAATAATTTTTTCCACTTTACTGAAGAAATGGTGGTGCAAAACAGTGAAGGTACAGGGAACCGTATTCCCGATATTGTTTGCTTTGTAAATGGCTTGCCTTGGGTAGTGATTGAGGCGAAGCGTCCTGACTCTTCAACTGAAGGTAAATCGACGTTAAGCGAAGCGGTCTCGCAACAGATTCGAAACCAAGGCCAAAAAGAAATCCCACACCTGTTTGCTTACAGCCAGTTATTGCTCGCAGTGAATGGGCATGAAGGTTTATACGCCACCTGCGGCACGCCTGAAAAGTTTTGGGCTAAATGGAAGGAAGAAGAAATCATTGAAGCCGAGTTTATTCGGTTAAAAAATGCAGGTTTAAGCACTGAACAACTGGATGCTATTTTCAACCATCGTCCTGCCGCTGCCAAAGACGAGTATTTAACTTTACTGGCAGGAGGCGACCTCGCTGTAACAGATCAAGACAGATTAATTATTAGTTTACTGAGACCAGACCGCCTTCTTGAGATGGCCCGTTTATATACCTTGTTTGACCAAAAAGCTGGCAAGATTGTGGCGCGTTATCAGCAGGTATTTGGTATTAAAGCATTGATAGAGCGCATTACCAGCTTTGATGAAACGGGCGAACGTCCAGGTGCACGTAATGGCGGTGTAATTTGGCACACCACAGGAAGTGGTAAGTCATTTACTATGGTGTTCTTATCAAAAGCACTGATTTGGTTGCGAGAACTTTCACAATGTCGCGTGATTATTGTAACTGACCGAGTTGACCTTGAAGATCAGTTAAGCCGCACTTTTGCCTCAGGAGGTGTACTCACCGAGCGCGATAAAAAAGATGCTATGGCAACATCAGGTAGGCGCTTAGCAGAACAAATTGGTAAAGGTAATGAGCGAGTCATCTTCTCAATCATTAATAAGTTTGGTTCTGCGATTAAATATGATGAGTGCTATAACGATAGTCCGAATATTTTGGTTTTGGTTGATGAAGGCCACCGTAGCCAAAACGGTGAAAACAACATTCGAATGCTGCAAACCTTGCCTAAGGCAGCGTTTATTGCTTTCACTGGTACGCCGTTGCTTAAAGACGATAAAACTGAAAACAAATTCGGCTCGATTATTCACTCTTATACCATGCAGCAAGCGGTTGAAGATAAAACGGTAACGCCGCTGCTTTATGAAGAGCGTATTGCTGATCTTAATGTGAATGACAAAGCTATTGATGCCTGGTTTGACCGAATTACTGAAAAGCTCACGGAAAAACAAAGAACTGATTTGAAGAAGAAGTTTTCTCAGAAAGGTCAGATCTATCAAACAGAAGGCAGAATTGAGCTAATTGCACATGATATTTCTGATCATTTCCAAAACTTTAAACAGCAAGGTTTAAAAGGCCAGCTTGCATGTGACTCTAAAGCGTCTGCAATTCGCTACAAGGAGCTTTTAGATAAAATAGGTAAAGTGACATCAGTTGTTGCAATGTCTCCTCCTGATACGCGTGAGGGGCACGAGGCTGTTGATCAAGAAAGTAAAGATATTGTTCAAAACTGGTGGAAGAACAATGTTGCCGAAACGTATGGGCAAGACGAAAAAGAATACACCAAAGCAATAATCAAAGACTATGGCCGAGATGATGGCCCCGACATCATGATTGTTGTAGATAAACTCCTTACTGGGTTTGATGAGCCTAAGAATACCGTGCTATATATCGACAAGCCATTAAAAGAGCACAACTTGATACAGGCTATTGCTCGTGTAAACCGCTTACACAGTAAAAAGCAATTCGGCTACTTAATTGATTATCGAGGTATTTTGAAAGAACTTGATATGACAATTGAGAAGTATCAAGAACTTGCTGAGCGCAATCAAAATGGCTTTGATGTTGATGATCTTAAAGGTTTGTATAACCGAATGGATACCGAATATAAAAAGCTACCAGGTTTGTACAACGATCTGTGGGCTATTTTTGACGGTGTTGCAAATAAAAAAGATCATGCAGCTTTACGTCAAGCACTTGCGCCTAAGATTGAGGATGTTCAAGGTCAGCTTTTAGATAAAAACCTTAAAAAGCGTGATGAGTTTTATGCCGCTTTAACAGCCTTTTCTAACTGTATGAAAGTAGCTTTACAGTCAGCGACCTTTTTCGATGATAAGAGCTTTGATAATAAACGCGACCACTACAAAGAAACTCTGAAAATGTTTGTTAACTTGCGTAAGCAGGTACGTGAAGATGCTAATGAAACCGTAAACTACGATGAGTATGCTGAAGACGTGCGTCAGTTGTTAGACAAGCATATTGCAGGAATCGAAGTAATAGATCCTGACGGTGCATACCTAGTTGGCAATTTAGGCAAAGATGTTAAGCCTGAAGAACTGACTGACGACGAAGCTCGAAACCAAACGGATAAGATCACAGGCCGTATTACTAAAATGATCGAGCAAGATTTGGCTGATGATCCTTATGCGCAAGAATATTTCTCAAAATTACTCAAAAAAGCGATAGATGAGACCAAGGCCATGTTTGATGCGCCAGTGAAGCAATACATGCTATTTGCCGACTTTGAGCAAGAGGTTAAAGAGCGCAAAGTTAAAGGTATGCCTAATGAGTTTACTGATACTGACGGCAAGCTAAACAAACATGCCCAAGCATATTTTGGATTATTTAAACAATTATTTGAAAAAGACGCTCATACAGGCAGTGATATTGATGAAGATAAACTTGTGAAATATGCCTTCGACATTGATGAAGTAGTTAAGACCGCTGTAGCAGAGTTTTCTATAAACCCTAGTGAAATTGAAAACACTATTAGCGTAAAACTACTACCTATGCTATTCGCGGATTTTGGTATTGCGAATGCTCAAAAACTTATTGAAGAGGTGCTGAAGATCACGCGATTAGGGCTTTCTCGTCAATGATAATGAAGCTGTTGTTTTTAAATGAGTGAAATAAACAAAACTACGCAAGAGCAAGGCGTATTTATGTACGGTGATGAAGTTATTAACTATGACATCATTCGCCGTACCTTCGAAAAAAGTGATGCCAAGCCGAAGGCGCGAAAAGTTATCATTAAAGTGCACCCTGACCAACGTGTAGTTGCAACTGTACCGCATGACGCGACACCAGATTCAATTCGAGAGGCTATGCTAAAGCGTGCTCGATGGATCTGGGAAAGCATTTGTGAGTTTTCTGCTCAACATGAGTATGTAATACCACGGCAATACGTTAGCGGTGAAACTCAGTTTTATCTTGGCAGACGCTATGTTTTAAAGGTGATTGTTGACGCTGAACAAGTACCAAGTGTGAAGCTTCATAGAGGCAAATTAACCGTCAGCCTCAAAAAAGATTGTGATGATCGGGTGGTTGAAATTAAAGCACTTTTAGACCGTTGGTATGCACGAAAAGCAGAAGCTATTTTTCATGAAAGACTACAAGCTATGTTGCCTAAAGCATCATGGGTAACAGGCTTACCGCGCTTTCGAGTAATGGCGATGACTAAACAATGGGGAAGCTGCTCAACTAAAGGAAACTTGATGCTAAACCCTCATTTAGTTAAAGCATCAAAAGAATGTATCGATTACGTGATTTTGCACGAGCTTTGCCATATTGCTGAACATAACCACAGCGATAAATTCTGGCGCTTATTAACGCAAGTAATGCCTCATTGGAAAGAGGTTAAAGCTAAGTTGGATGACATGGCGGAGTTGTATTTGAATGAGTAACAAGTCAAACGATATTGAAAAACAAGACAATGACGGTTGGACACCTTTGATGCTAGCTGTTTTTGCGCGGAGAGTTAGATAATATTCTGAGTTACTTCAAAGATCGCTGAGGATATTGTTATCTATTGGCGCTCAGTCGAATAACTGGATTCATAAGCCAAATAAGCAGTTCGGCAAAAAGAGTGCTTTATTAATAATGCTTGCAGGTGGTTTGGGTGAGCTAAAAATGATAGATAATTACTTACAAGATCAAGTGAGTTTAATGCATGGATTTCCTTGAATTGCATTAGTGTGAATACCTGTATTAGTTTAGACAAGATCTGACAGTTGCCTACATTAAAAAACTGGTAAACTGTCAGAGCAAGCCTGAGCTATTACATTTCAACTTTCATCGTTGAAGTCACTTAGCTTTACGTTATTTTTTTTATTAAAAGTCAAAATTTTACCGTGACTTTTCAATTGTTCTATTTCCGAAAGCAATTCCCAAACTTGATTTTCTAACGATACAATTTTTTCTAGCGCTTTACTGTACTTTTCTTTGTAGTCATCGGCATCAGCCTTGTAAATTTCTTTCTTTGCTTTTTCTTGTTCTTCGCCTGATATTGCTGATAATTTAGCCTGCTCCTCGGCGGCATCGTTAATTGTTTTCACTAAATCAGGCATACGATCTTTTCTGATCGCAGAAGGTTTATTTCCAACTTCTCTTGCTACAGCGTCCGCACTAATTTTCACCCCTTTACGAATCAGCTTGGCAAGAGCTTTTCTGTAAATATCTTCAGCATTACTTTTACTTGTCATACTTAATGGCCTCGCTATAGGTGTCAATCGTTTTCATGAGCTTTTTCTCCTCATCTTTCAATTGCTTGAAAAACAAACTTCCCTTTGGAAATAGTAATAGTTGTCGTTGCAAACGGTTAAGAGCAGAAACTAGTTTGTTAATGGTTTCTGAGTTGTTTATAGCCCAAGTGCAGGTAACGCAACTGTCGATGACGGTTAAACTAATTTTGTCACAAGGTTCAGGATTAGTGCATCCGCCTAAAGGCCCTTCTTTGTATGTCATCTGGCCTTGCTTAAATCGTTCTAAAGTAGACTCCCTATCTTCAACTATAACTAGCGGTATACCCCTCTGCTTTGCTGAATCTATTCTGTTTCCTTCCCCTCCCCAAAGGCGGTCTGAACTGTTCATCACCTCCTTCTCAAACAATAAAAACTCAGATAGTTTCCGTTCCAGTTCAATTGTTCTAATTAGTCCAGCAACATCCTCTAGCCCCTCATCTTCTGAGTTGATAATATTAACCGCCCATGCTGAACGGTTTTGGTAATACAGAGTCATTTCTTTTGTTAGGTGCTTAAATTGATGCTTTAGAACACCTAATGATACATCTCTAGATCTTGCGGCATATACAGCTAACGAGCGTCTGCATTGGTGTGGAGCAATAGGCCAGTGCTTACCTAGCTTAATAGAGTCACTTCCTTCCCAGTCACGAAACGCCATAAATTTATTAAGCTCTTCAATATCTTCCTGCGTAACGACTATGCCATCAATAGATTTATGGTAAGGATGTTTAGTCCAAGTTTGAAGAGGGGCGCTAGGATACGTCCAAGTGCTAGAATCATTGTTGTCATTAGTGATCTTAAAAGCTGGAAAAAGTGGGTACATACCGATATTTTTCTCGGACATGTCAAAATTATTTATGAAGCCGTTTACCTGGGCAATAGCCTTGGCAACGATGATCGCTTTCTCAATGATAGGCCCGCTTATCCATTCAGCATGTATTAGCTGACCTGTCCCTAACGTTTTATGCGTATACCCTTTAATTGTTACTGTTTTACCTGACTTAGTAATTGCTGTTTGTAAACAGTTGAACGGGAGCTTTAACATTTCACCACGCCGCATTCCTGTAAAAAGCATGATCCAATATCTACATACCCAAGCTTTTCTCAATAAGTACAGCCGTAAGCTTTCCCAATGATCTATTCCTAATCGATTAAAATTTCTCTGTAGTCCAAATTTTTTTATTTCTTCGCTCCACAGAGTCGCACCTTTGATTCCCTTTACTTTTGAAGGTGGCCTTCCAAAAGCCTCATAGCCTTTCGGATGTTCAAATGAATGCCTAGCTTCATATAGACGAACAATCTTCGTGGCAATTTTTTTTGCTTCATCAAGCTCACCACTCAATGAGCTTATAAACTCAGCATAGATTCTGGATGGGATAATAGGTGTTTGGCTAAGTTCATAGTCGATATCTTCTATACTTACTTCAACAGAAGCCAAGGCATGAAGAAGCTCGAATATCGGAGTTGCGCGTGTTTGGTGAAGATCATTGAGCTTGTTTTCACTTGTGAAAACAGCTATTTCATCTATCAATCGCAATAGATGCCGCTGAGTATCTTTTGCTCCGTTACTATAATTATTGACTATTAACGAATGATATTTATCTTCTATCAGGAGATTAAATATCGTTGTTCTTTTGCTATGTGCCAGTTTTGCTAAAAGATTTAAGGGTGCCATTTTGAAACTATTAGGGACACGCTTTGTCTTTGTATAGCAAAATAAACGAGCAAACATTATTTGTTTCATTTGCCCTGTTATTTGAGTTGTCAGGCCATTCGTATTTGTATTGTCGTCCAGCCAGCTAGTGAACTTAAATATAGCTCTTTCGCCTGAAGGATTTAAGGTGGATAAGTCCCAACTTTTACTTCCATATGTGCTCTTTACTGAGCCATCTCTACCACGAGATATGACAAACGCATCTCCCTTAATAGACAGTCGCTCTGGATCGTCGGGCAATAACTCAGGAACATAGCCCCCATCAACTTTAAATGCTTCCAGCACACTCATGTAACCACTCCAATATCAATCAGAGCATCTAAGTGAATACTCCAGAACTCATCCAATTCCTCGTTTTCTTCTACTTCCTTCGATATTTTTTTGATAAGTTTGCTTTCATCTGAAAGATTAGAAGATATTTCGTCTAATATTTCATCAATACGATATATGATGGTTCCCCAACGCGATTCATAATCTTCAAGAGTTCCTCTACTGCCACGAATGTTAGTGGCTAAGTAGCGTATACTCAGCAATCTTCTGATGTCTGTTTCGTCGGCATGAACTGCATATTTATCGCAAAAGAGACAATTTTCAAACTTCCGACAATCAGGCTGTGGGGCATGTTCGGTAAACCCATCTATCAAATGAGCGTTATTTAGTTCATTACACTGACCAGCAGGGATTTCGTCGCCCTTATCAGTATAAAGCACTGCTACATCAATTTTATTTTTTGTTCGGGTTTTATCCTTTGCCCAGCGATGAACGCTGTCAACATAACTACTTAGTTCCTTGTGTGCATCATCAGGATGAACCTTCAAGTAGCTTTTTCTTTCAACCTCAACTGAATGGTCACTTAAAGAGGCAGACTTTTCAATATCGCCTTCAGCAAGCTTGTTAATTTCAAGAACCCTATGATCACGAGCTTCGCTGCAAAGAACCCAATTGAAATTATCATATAAATTGTTCAACAAGAGACTCGTAGGACTATTTCTAGCAAGTGCGCCCTTGGCTAATTTCTCAGAGCCAGTGGTTAAAACAAACTTTACAAAAATCCATTTTGATTCCATCCCTAACCCACGCAATATATATTGTCGTAAGTCTAATATTTTTTGCATTATCGGGACAAACCTCACTCCAAATTCGGGATAAACTGTGCGTCCTTTCGCTCTCAACTTCGTCCCACTGGTTCTCCAACTTTTTGTCGTTTGACTAAACTCAAGCGTGTTAACTTCAACATTGCTAACACTTGTTGTATCAGTCCCTGTTGCCATTGCAAATAACCCTGCTGCCGCTCTCATGGCATGGTTAGCTAGTCTTTTTTTAACCGTACTGTACTTATCCGATGATGCCTGATACGAATCCGTATAAGAAATTTTATACATAGTGGTACTGGACTTTCTTTTGATTTGTAGCTCAGTCAAGCCAGTATTGTATTTTCTGATATTCGAACTCCAAGTGGCATAATCCATAATCGAATCACGTGCTATAAGTTCAGCCGTTAGCCAAGCGTCAGCATTTGTTACAAAGGCTGGGTGAAAATATCCGTTCGGATGGTCAGGTCTTGTAAATGAATAGGGGAGGTGCTTGCTCTCAACTAGAACCTCATGGGCCATATCAACAAATGATCGCAAACAATTAAATTGATACTCAACATCGTCGTGGGTTCGAGCAAGCTTTGCCTGTACTGCGGCACGGTCTTTGTGCGTTTCCTTCAACACTATGTGTGAAGTAAGCTTAATCTGCTTGTCCTTTAGTCCTGTGGCGAATGATATTACCTTCCGTGCTGCCGACTGAAGTACGGCAGCATAACGAGGTGCCATTTTTTCTTTTTCGTCGGACTTTCCTTTGATAATTGCACCTGAAGATACCCTTTCATTTAGATGTTGTGAGTATTGCTTGTAAGCATATAGTAATGATTGGTTATTTTTAAAATCGATACTACTTTTTAAATGTTCATCAATAAAATCAAAAAAACGTATTCGGTCATTCAATTTTGTTTTTGCAGTGTCAATATTATTCTCATTTAAAAAGTCATCAGCAAGCAACGATGCAATTTCTAATCGCTTCATATCTAAACTGCTAAGAACAACCGTACAATCCTTAGCCCGAAGTGCAGGTTGTCGCTTGGTAAAGCATATTTTACCGATATCTGATTTTAGATTGTTAAATTCAATTACCGTCTGTTCGGGATGGATTAGCTCAACATCTTTATCTTTGAAGTTGACTATAGTTTGCTTTCTAACTTCGAATTTAAGCACTCGCAACCTCTCTATTGATTATCAAACATGTACTTGCAGAGGTTTCGTCCTCAACCTCAATACTCATTTCACCAATAAGCCTGCTTTCAAATTCGCTAATGAGTTTCGCTTTCCATTTTGACCTATCTCTGTACTTCAGGTAACGCTCTGTAACAGATCTACTTTTGTGATTCAGCCTTATTTGAACAACATCTACAGCGTTTGAATAACCGATAAGCGGTTGTTTCTTTTCCTTTCGAATAAAGTTTTCTCGATCTATTAATCGATAGCAGGCTTCAAGTAAGTTCATACCATAGGTGGCCCGTAAATCATGAATTGAAAAAGATGGGAAATGGGGATGCGTGATTCTAATTTTAGGCAAAATCTCTTGCCGAATTAATACACCTATCGCTTCCCCCTTTTTTAAGCTTTCATCTTCTATGGCATGTTCCCCATCTACTCGATAATCTGCATCGGCATCTCTTCGTTCATTCGTCTCTTTTCGGCTGGTATAATATGGAGTCCCGTTACGAGTTAGAAACAGATAATTATCATCAGACTCCCCATAAAATGAGCTTTTCCTTCTATCTATTGCTGCTTGACTATTGGCGTAAGTGAGCAAGTCGTCTAAAAGCGATTTGGGAACCCAAAGTTGCCCTAATCTTCCTTTCTTACCGTCTAAATCGTAGGAGCCACCGTAGGGAATTATCGCGTATCCATCCTCCCAACGAAGCACATTCTTCAAGTGCCGAATTCTAAGAGTCCCTATAGTTTGCAATCTGGCACCTGTATAAAGAGCGACCAGGAAAAATAGTTCTATTCCTCTGCTAAAACTCTTAAGCGTATCTAATAAGATCAGTTGTTGAGATGGAGTTAAGGGCTTAAGCCTGCCGCCATCCATAATCGCATCAGGATCTGATGGAGCACTATTGCTGCTTATTGCTAAGTCTGTTGATGAGATGGATAAGGACTTCGAGAAACCAGATTCATTTACATAAGAAAACGTTTTCGTTACTTCTTCAAAAGCAAGTTCATCTTCGATTAACGATTTATCCAACAGCCCCCAATCAACTACAGTTTTGTAAAAGCTAACCACCTGATTTATCCGAGATTGCGCGGTCGAAATTGCCATCTCATTCTTTGATACTCGGTCTAAAAGGAAGTTTCGAAACCGATATGTGGGCCGTCTTCTCTTTTGAACTGGAAACTGAGCGTAGTGGAGACCCTCATTATCGAGGAAGCGCAGATACTTAACTAAAGCTATGGCTTTTTGTTTATGCGTCTCAGGATTGTATTGAGGGCCTCTATAATCAAGGACTAGTCTGACAAGGTATAAATTACCAATTGTCCACGGCAGGGAATTACTTTGAATAATTATAGGAAAGTCTGGTAGGTATCCTGACAACTCCTTCAAAACACGGTAATCCTTTTCGTTTGAAGAAAAATCAACGTGCATTTCCATTGGATAAAACTTATTAATATAAATTATTTTTGCTTCTGACATTGAGATACCCTAACACTGATGTCAATACATTATTACTTTTAGTGTGGGGTGTCAATATAAATACTTTTGGTGTGGTGCAAAGCCCGGTAAAGGTGGTATGTTGCCAGGTGTCAAAGTAAATGCCGAGATAGCCCATATTCGCGGTATTGAACAAGGGAAAGATTCAATTAGCCCCAATGGCCACCCAGAGATTAAAAATGTCAGTGACTTGTTGGACATGATAAACCATGTGCGTGAGGTGACGGGCAAGCCCACGGGCTTTAAAGCGGTAATCGGGGAAACCACCTGGTTAGAAAATCTAGCCCAAGAAATTAATCGTCGTGGCATCGACAGCGCGCCTGACTTTATCACCATAGACAGTGCAGATGGGGGCACCGGAGCAGCACCTCTGCCACTGCTTGATTCTGTTGGTCTGCCACTCAAAGAAAGTTTACCTTTGGTGGTCAACTTACTCGAGCGCCATGGCTTACGTGAGCGTATTCGCATCATAGCTTCAGGTAAGCTGATTGTGCCTTCAAAAGTGGCGTGGGCCATTGCTCTGGGAGCTGACTTTGTAGTCTCAGCGCGCGGCCACATGTTTTCGTTGGGCTGTATTCAAGCGATGCAGTGCAACAAAGACACCTGTCCAACGGGTATCACAACCCACAACCCTAAATTAATGAAAGGGTTGGATGTTGAAGATAAACAGCATCGCGTCGCTAACTATAATGCTTATATTCACTATGGCATTGGCCTAATCGCCCACTCTTGTGGCGTGACGGATATTCGTCATTTAAACCGCACCCATGTGCGCGTGGTGCAAGAGGATGGATTGTCGCAAACGCTGGACGAAATGTACGCCATGTACAAGTAGTGCGTGATCACACCAGTGCAACTAAGTTACACTGCCTGTTATCAGCACTAATATAGGCGTTGTTTTCATGCATCAGGAGCAACCCAAAAATCCATTGCATGGCGTTAAGCTTGAGCAAATCGTTACCCGTTTGGTTGAGCATTATGGCTGGCAAGCGCTAAGCCAACACGTCAACATCAACTGTTTTAAGAAAGACCCGTCAGTGAAGTCTTCGTTAAAATTCTTACGACGCACACAATGGGCGCGTGACGAAGTTGAACAGTTATACCTCAAGACCTTTCATACGTGGCCGTATAACGCGGGAATGTAACGCAGCGCTATGGCAAAGTTATCCGTCGCCCTCGTCCAGCACAATATTACGTGGCTAGATGTAGAACAAAATCTCGCGTTATTGCAGGCTAAAACTGCACCGCTCACGGGCGTTGATCTTATTGTTTTCTCAGAAACCTTTGCCACTGGCTTTGCTGTAGATTGCGCCGAGGTGAGTGAGAAAGCGCAAATGATACTCACATGGATGCAAACACAAGCGCAGCAGCATCAAGCGGTTATATGCGCAAGCATCATTACTGAACAAGCAGGGGCGCGTTTTAATCGGCTATATTGGGTAACCCCAGATAAGCATGTGCAGTACTACGATAAACGCCACTTATTTTGCTTGGGTAAAGAAGGAGATCACCTCCAAGCGGGAAGCCAGCGCGTTATCTTTGAGCTCAATGGCTTTAGAGTGTTACCACAAGTTTGTTATGACTTACGTTTCCCTGTATTCGCTCGAAACTGTAATGATTACGATGTGATGCTTAATATTGCTAACTGGCCATCTGCAAGGCGCGATGCATGGGATACGTTACTCAAAGCGCGAGCCATTGAAAATCAGAGCTATGTATTGGCTGTTAATCGTATTGGCAGCGATGGTCATAATGTTGCCCACAATGGTGGAACAGCCGCGTATCGTTTCGACGGTAAAACCATGGCCCTAGCACAAGATAACCGCGAAGAAGTGTTGATTATCGAACTCGATAGCGCACCACAAAATGCTTACAAAAAGGCATTTCCCGCATGGCAAGACAGCGATAAATTCACTTTAGATATCGGCTAGCCCCTTGGCGGTGCTACAATTGCTGCACTGATATAGCTAAAGAGTCGTGTGTTGATTTTACCTGTACTTCTTGCTGGTGGCAGTGGCACCCGTTTATGGCCCCTTTCTCGCCAAGATAAACCTAAACAATTTATTCGCTTCGGCAATGGATACTCTTTATTACAACAAGCTGCACTGCGATTTGTTGAGCATGGGTGTTTGCCTCCTGTAGTGGTGTGTAATGAACAACACCGTTTTATGGTGGCGCAGCAGCTGTTAGAAATAGGAGTAACGGCGAGTGCCATTATTTTAGAACCAAGCGCTAAGAATACCGCCCCTGCAGCATTGCTTGCTGGACTGTGGGCGCAGCAACACCACCCGAGTGCGAGCCTCTTTTTCGCACCCGCGGATCACGCGATAGAAAATTTCACTCCTATGGGCGAGCAACTCGCACAGCTACACGAGCATGCATGCTCACATCTCATTGTTTTTGGCATTACCCCAACCCATGCAGAAACAGGGTTTGGTTACATTCATTGTGAAACCACGCCTCAAAGCCATGATTGCAACTTAATTAAGGTGTGTGCGTTTACTGAAAAGCCGGATTCACAGCGAGCCCAAGAGTATTTGGCGCACGGGAACTATTTGTGGAACTCGGGAATGTTAATGGCGGGGGTAGAACACTTTTTGCAACGCCTCAAGCACTATCAACCAAGCATGTATATACAAGTTAGTGAAGCCGCGCAATTTCAGCCCGACCTCGATTTTATTCGTATTGTCAGCGATACATGGAACGCGCTTGAGGGCGAATCTCTGGATTATGCACTACTTGAACATGACAGCTCATTACTGGTTATGCCTGCGTCGTTAAATTGGTTTGATTTGGGCAGCTATGAGCAACTCTATCGCTATCATGAGGCCAACGAAGATGGCAACGTGGTATTGGCTGATGCAGTGTTACAACACAGTACCAATAATTTTATTTACGCCCAAGACAACCACGTCGTTGCAACCTTAGGTCTAGAAAATACCGTGGTGGTGCATAGCGCCGATACAACACTGATTGCGGCTCGGGAAAGTTTGCACTTATTACCCGATTTATTAGATAACGTTGGTAAGCAATACCCCGAGCGACGGGAATTCCATAACAAAACATTTCGGCCTTGGGGCCATTACCAAGTGTTAAATGAGGGTGACAACTTTAAAGTGAAGCGCATTGTCCTCAATGCTAAAGGGCGGTTATCTTTGCAAGCCCATCAGCATCGCTCAGAGCACTGGGTTGTGGTATCGGGTGAAGTAGAAGTCACCGTTGAACAGCATCAACATCCGCTGCGCAGTGGACAATCAATTTATATTGAAGCGGGGCAAAAGCATCGCCTTTGCAATACGGGCAAAGCCCCTGCCGTAATCATTGAAGTGCAAAACGGCGCTTACCTTGGCGAGGACGACATTGAGCGCTTTGATGATGACTACGGGCGCTAGCGCAAAGGCATAGCGCGCATATGGTTAAGGTATTGCTCGAGGCTTTGCTGCCATAAGTCTAAGCAATCACTGAGTTGGGTATCGATTGGCTTATTCTCAAGTAAGCGGCGCTCTACTTTTTTCAAGGCCATGCCGTAGCGATTAAAACCCAGTTGCATCGCTGTGCTGGCTTGGCGGTGCAATATCTTAATGCATTGCTCTTTGTCACTGGATATAAGTTGCTGGCAACGCAGTAGTTTATTACGAGCAGAGAGCACGAATTCATTGTAAATAGACGTTACCTCCTGCTCATCGAACGAGTGTGACATCATGTTGATAGCTGTATCGTCATAGAGCACATCTTTGAGCGCCACACTTAAATTTGCTGTTTGTGTTGTTTGCGAATCGCTGAGTGCTTGGCGTAGCTTTTCTTGCTTGATGGGCTTAGCCACGATGTCTTGAATACCCAGCGCCAAGTACTCTTTTACTTCATCTGGGCTGAGGCTGGCGGTAAAGGCTAAAAACGGCGTGCGGTGATTACGGTGTTCGGTGTTCTTAAGGCGGCGTAATACCTCTTGGCCATTAAAGTCAGGCAGGTTCATATCCAATAGCACCACATCAAACTGGTACTGTTGCAGTAAATCCATGGCACTTTGACCGTCTACAGCCAATTTTACGCGGTGATCATCCGCTGCCATAAACTCGATGGCAATTTTTTGGTTTAGCTCTAAATCTTCGACAAGTAAGACGTCTAAACCAGTTAGATAGGCGCCATCTTGTGGGCGTTTTTCTACCAGACTCAGTTCACCAATGGCAAAACGCACGTCAAAGCTAAATGTACTGCCTACCCCCAGTTCGCTGCTGATATGTAATTTACTATCAAGATGATCTAACAAGCGACTTGTAATCGCCAGCCCCAAGCCAGATCCCCCTTTGATCTTGCCGGCATTACTTTGCACATAAGGTTCGGTTAAAAACTCAATCTCATCCGCCTCGATACCAGGGCCAGAGTCAATCACACTAAAGCGAATCGTGTGTTCATCTTGCCCTTCTCTGATTTGCTCTACTTGCAAGGTAACCGTGCCTTTGTCAGTAAACTTAATGGCGTTGCCCACGAGGTTTATGAGAATTTGCCTGAGCTTTTGATGATCACAGTAGTAACAGGCCTGCTTAGCCAGCTGGTAGTTAAGCTCAAATTTAACTCCTTTTTGCTCTGCTAGGGGGCTAAGCAACAGACATAGATTATTGAGCCAATGATGCAGTTCAACGTCTTCCTCATAAAGGGCCTCATCGCTTTGATCTAGGCTAGCAAACTCAAGCACTTTATCGATGAGTAAGGTGAGCGACTCCGCAGAGTTGATTATGGCCTCACAGTAAGGTCTGTTCTTGGGCGTGGTTGATTGGTTCATAATTAACTGGGCGCTGCCGAGAATGCCATTGAGTGGTGTACGTATCTCATGACTGACAGTGGATAAAAACAAGCCGCGAATTTCGAGATCTTTTTGTGTTTTTTCAGTGAGTTGATTTAGGTTTAGCTCTCGGCGCTCATTGCAAAATAGCGCCAAACCTGCGGCATAGAGCATCGGCGTTACCACACCTTTGACCAATACTGCGATGCTAAACCAATCGCTTTGAATAAAGTCAGCATGATCACTAATACTCATTAATACGACTCGAGAGCCATACATAATAAGCGTTAAACTTAATGCAATGAGGTACACCAAACTGGCGCTGGGGTATTTGCTTCTTGCAAAGTAAATAATAATAGGGATTAGGCAGCATGCCTCAACAATACGATGTATGTCGATAAGCATAATTCGCATGGCTAAGTTGTTATCTGCGAACATGAAGTAACTCATGCCAATAAATATCAACACACTGATGGCGATAAAAATAGAGGGGATCAAACCCTGATAATTCAAAAAGCGATTAAGTGCTAAAACATGCACGACAGAAGCCGCAATTAGGCATAAATAGGCAAGTGCCGACACATACATTGTTTGATCGTTTGGGAAAGTCGCGAATAAACACACACCAGCAAAGAGTAAGATAGGGTAAAAAACATAAAGCCCAATACCGACAAAGTTGCGATTGGCTTGCCACGTGATGAAGTTCAGGACGGCCATAACGAAAATAACCGTCGCGCTGGTATAAAAAAGTGTTGTTGCGTCTAGCATTCAAAAAAGTAGGTAATAACTGTTCCTAAATATACTATACGCGTAATTGAGGTAATGACTAAGTGTTTAAAAGGACAAACGTAAACGGCCATAAAAAAAGCCGGCATAACCGGCTAATAAAATGACGAAGGGAAAGTGTTAACGCAGTTCGTTAGGAATATTGTTTTGCGCCCACGACAGTAGTTCGACTCGGTTGCGACACTTTGTTTTACGAAAAGCGCTATACAAGTGCGTTTTTACCGTATGCGGGCTGATGCTCAAGTCATCTGCGATTTCTTTGTTTTTCGCGCCTTTACTCATTAACGCAACAATCGCTTTTTCGCGTTTGGTTAGCTTAACAGGCTCAATATCGCCTTCAGTTAACTTGTGCAGAGAGTCTTTGTTGAAATGCAACATACGGTTTAGCACGTTACACATCACATCACGGCGGTACCACAGTTGGTTCTCTTGCAATAAACGAATGCCCTTAACCATGACATCGGCATTATCTGAGGTGTAGAACACGCCACGAATACCGCTTAAAAGCGCGCGGTTTGCTAGTTCTGGATTTTCATCAAGGTTGAACAGCACAATATCACACTCAACTTCCAAGTTAGTTAGGTGTTCTTTTAGGCGATTCCACGCATTTTCATTGGGAGTTTCGATGAACAGGTAAGCGGTGCCCGCAGGAACTTGAGCAACATCAGTGCCTTTATAAACCTCAAGTCCTTGTGTGCGTAGCAAGGGTTCTAATACGTTCACACCAATTTGGTTAATTGGTTCTTTCTCAAGCAATAAAAATACGCTTTTATTCATGTGTAGCTCGGTTATTGATGTTTGTTTGCAACATCCTAACACGGTGTTCACTTCTTTTGTATTAGAAAAAATATAATAAATAGTGATAAAAGACTATTATTGCGGTTTTTTAGTGCAATTGTAAAAATAAAGTTACATAAATCCGAGCTGATGCGCTTTTTGAAACAATAAAACTCGGATTTTTGCTTGTGACTTAAGGCCTTAGCCTTTGAGGGTGTCTTGATACGGAGGCCATCCCATTGCTTTGCCAGCGAGCATATGTAAGTGAATATGGTACACAGTTTGCCCGCCATGATTATTACAGTTCATCACCACGCGATATCCGTCCTCAGCAAAACTATGCTCTTTGGCCAGCTTTGCCGCCACAACGTAGAGGTGGCCAACCAGCGCAGCGTTATCTTCTGTGATGTCATTAATTGTTGCTATCGGTGTTTTGGGAATGATTAGCACATGAAAAGGTGCCTGAGGATTAATGTCTTTGAATGCCAATGATTGATCATCTTCGTACACGATGTCAGCAGGAATTTCGCGATTGATAATTTTAGTGAAAATAGTCTCTGTGCTCACACTGAGCTCCTTGTATTTGCTGAATATATGCCAGTAATGACAAAGAAATGTATAAGTGTCAAACTGAACCACAACGCTCACTAACAAGGAAGCACACTTATGTGGAAAAAAGTCACTTCGATAGCGGCGCTGATTGCGCTGGGTATGCCGTCGGTATACGCAGAAACAGTTTCATTTCCAGCCGAAATTATCCCTTTGCAAGTCAATGATAAGAAAGTAGAACACTCTTTTTTTAACACCGTCGACGAACTCGACCTTGCGCCGGGAAGTTACCGCTTACAACTTAAATACAGCGATTTGTATGACGAGGGATTTGATGACCACACAGTCGTTGAATCAGAGCCATTTTGGGTCACGTTAGACGTTGCTCCAAACCGAGACTATGACATTGTATTTAACAGGGCTCAGAGTATTGAAGAGGCAAAACGCTACGCGCAACAACCTCAAGTGCAGGTAAAAGTAAAAGGTGATAATGCTTCGCAAACGAGTGCGTTAGTCAGCGCCAAGCCGGTGGCAGAATATACGCCAGCACCCAAGGTTACACCTGTGACCTTACCTGCTAAATTAGGTGCTACTAATGAGGCCTCAGCTACGGGCTCGGGCGTCAATGCAGCAGCCATGCTCGAGTTTTGGTGGCAACAAGCAACGCCACAAGAGCGAGAGGCGTTTTTGATTAAAGTGCAAAAGTAAAAAACAAAAAGGGTGCACAGCGCACCCTTTTTTAGTTAATTACAGGACGATTAGTTAAATAATGCGTCAACTGTGCCTTGGGCTAGCGGGTGATAACCGGCGCGTGCACCTTGGTAAACCTCATAAGCCCAGTCACGTTTGCCATTTGTGATAAGCGCTTTGTAAAGTGGCACAATGAGCTTACGACGACCAATTTCAGTTAAGTGCTTATCAAGCGCTGGGTAAATCGCTTCATAGCCGTTACCGACCGCTAGCATAAACCAAGCGAATGCCACTTCTTTATTGGTTGAAGCGGTGAGGTTGAACTGGGTATCTAGTTCCACCATTTTGTCGGTGTTCAAATCACGCGGTAGATTGTTGATAAAGTGCAACCACTCATGCACTGTCCAATTTGCGGTCGGTAAATCAGCTGCACTGATCTCGCTATTGAGCCAGTTTGCAGTAATCGCATCGACTTTTTCGAACGCGTCAGAGGTTGGGTTTGGCGCATCGGCAGGCAAGCCTGGTGCAAAAATCCACTCATTGACTTTGTCCATGCTTACAACACCTGGGTGCTTGTCGATCAAGTTCGCTTTTAAGTACGTCACGAATTGAGCTGTAGTGAGAGACTTAAATGAATACTCGTCGAAGTAGCCTTTAACGAATTCATCAAATACATCACGACCAAACTTCTGTTCAAGATAAATCAAAAACAGCTGACCTTTTGTATAAGGCACTGAGCTGAATGCATCATCCGGATCGCGGCCATTAAGCTTAAGGTTCAGGCGAGTATCTGGTGCTGGTAATGTTTTGAGCAGTGCACGTAAACCTGCTGCATCTAAAGATTGCTCCATGATTGCACGTTGGCGACCAAAGACTTCTTCCATGATGCGGTTTTCAACGTATGAAGTGAAACCTTCGTTTAACCACAAATCTTCCCACGTGGCATTGGTGACAAGGTTGCCTGACCAAGAGTGTGCGAGTTCGTGGGCAATCAGGTTAACCAAGCTCTTATCACCGGCGACTACAGTAGGTGTAATAAATGACAAGCGAGGGTTTTCCATGCCACCAAATGGGAAGCTAGGAGGCAACATTAGCAGGTCATAACGACCCCATGCATATTCACCGTACATCGCATTAGTTTTGTCGATCATCGCTTGGGTGTCGTTAAACTCCGCCACTGAAGCATCGAGGATTTGAGGCTCTGCAAAAATAGCTGTTTGATGCGACATTTCCTTGTATTCCAAGTTACCTGCGCCAATCGCGATAAGGTAAGGAGGAATGGCTTGTGGCATGTCGAAGAAATAGTCGCCATCTTTTACAAATGCACCCGTGTTATCAGCACTCATTACCGCGCGGACATTATCAGGAGTCTCAATACGCGCTTGATAGGTCACACGCATGGCAGGCGTATCTTGTACAGGGATCCAGCTGCGCGCATGAATCGCTTGCGACTGGCTGTACATGAACGGCTGCGTCTTGCTTGCGGTTTGTTCTGGGGTTAACCACTGTAGACCAGACGCTTGAGGTAGGCTGTTGTAGTAAATACGGACTTTAGGCGCTTGTTGATTGAATTTAATCGTCAGTTTGGCGCCTTTAACGTCGTCGCGAGGAGCTAAATCAAATTTTGCTTCATGCCACTTGCCGTTCTTACCTTGGTATACAACGCGGTCAATTTCTAGGTCGCGTGTATCTAGCACAAGTGTGCGAGCACTGGCATTTTGCCAATCAAGACTATGCTCTACAAAACCGTGTAACTGCTTGTGTGCGAAATCAACATCAAGGTCTAGGTAAAGATGAGTAGATACGACATCATCAAGGTTGGCGTAGGTGTGCTCATCGTTGGCGGCCGCAGCGTGTAGGCTCATACCGCAAAGTGCAAGTGCGAGTGCAACTGGTTTTAACTTCATAGCATCCTCAGAACGGGAAAATAAAAGACCAGCATTTATAACAGATCTTGTTGGTAACTGATACTCAAAGGAATATCGTCAGCTAGAGGCTAGGTCAGTAGCGGCGCATGAGTTACACTTGTCTACCAGAAATTGAAGAAAACCTTATTGAGAATACTACATTGCCTGCACTACAAAGCCATCATACCTTCGCTTTGGATACTCATTGCGACCGAATGACGATAATCCATGACGCTCAGCAGCTTAAAGATGTTGATTTTAGTCAGCCATTTTGCGTGTTAGGTGAAGGCAGCAATACCATATTCACAGACTCGTATCGCGGCGTTGTATTGGTCATTGCCAATAAAGGCATGCGTATCGAAGAGCTTAACAACGATTGGCTATTGCACTGTGAAGCGGGAGAAAACTGGCACGAGTTGGTACAACACACGTTGTCGTTGAATATGCCCGGTCTTGAAAACTTAGCGCTGATCCCTGGTAATGTGGGGGCTGCACCTGTTCAGAATATTGGTGCTTATGGTGTGGAATTAGCCCAGTTTGTTGACTATGTTGAAGGCTACAATATTGCCACTGGTAAAACGCAAAAGCTCAGCGCTTCACAATGTGAGTTTGGTTATCGCGACTCGGTGTTTAAGCATCGTTTGAAAGGACAATTTATCATTACGCGCGTTGGGTTGCGCGTGAGCAAAAGCTGGCAACCAAATCTTAGCTATGGGCCGTTGCAGCAATTGCATGAGCCAACGCCACAACAGGTGTTTGAGGCGGTGGTTGCGGTGCGCCAATCTAAATTACCAGACCCCAAAGAGCTCGCTAACTGCGGTAGTTTTTTTAAAAACCCCATTTTGTCCGTTAATACTGTTAAGCGCTTGCAAACATTGCACCCAAATATCCCTTGTTATGACGTTGATCAGCGCCATAAAAAAGTCGCTGCTGGATGGTTAATTGAGCAGGCCGGACTTAAAGGCCACGCGATAGGCGATATTGCCGTACACGACAAGCAAGCACTGGTATTGGTAAATAGAGGCAAAGGGACTCCTACACAGCTTCTAGCAATGATTGAACATGTGCAGCGCTGTGTGTTGACCAAGTTTGGTGTAGCGCTAGAACATGAAGTGCGACTGATGGGTGCAAACGGAGAGTATCACGTGGGAGCAGCTCATGAAGGCGCCTGATGGGAATAAACTAGCTATATTGCATGCCCTAAGCCAAGGCGGATTTATTTCTGGCCAAGTGATAGGTGAGCAGCTAGGAATAAGCAGAGCCGCGGTTAGTAAACACATAATCACTTTGCAAGAGATGGGATTGGACATTTATAAGGTTAACGGCAAAGGCTATTGCTTGAGTCAGCCCCTGAGTTTGCTTAATCAGCAGGATATTGAGAGCACTTACGCACAACTTGATGGTAGTGGCTGTACGTTTGAAGTGCAGCCAATTATTGATTCTACCAACACCGAGCTCATGCGCCGCCTGCAAAGTGGCAATATAAGTAATAACTCTGTATTGGTGGCAGAAATGCAAAAGCAGGGTAAAGGTAGGCGCGGACGCACTTGGCAGTCTCCTTTTGCGGCCAATCTTTATTACAGCTATTACTGGCGGTTAGATGATGGTATTCATGCCACAATGGGGTTGTCTATTGCGGTTGGTTTAGCTGTGTATGACGCGCTCAAAGCGCTGTATGACTTAGATGTACAGTTGAAATGGCCTAACGATGTTTTGATTAATGGCAGAAAACTAGCCGGAGTCCTCGTTGAGCTTGATGGCACGGCAGAAGGCCCCTGTCATTTGGTCATTGGTATAGGCTTAAATGTGGCCATGCCCGAAGCCGCTGCTGAGCATATTGATCAGCCATGGTGCGACCTAAATGAGCTCGCTCAAGATGTAAACAAGAATCAGTTGGTGGCAGTGCTTACCTGTTTCTTGCAAAAGCGCCTTGGGCAATACCAGCAGCATGGACTGCAAGCAGTGTATAAACAATGGAATGCGGTGCATGCCTTTGCTGGAGAATGTGTTGAATTGAGCTCTGGAACCAGTAAGTGGCGCGGAATTTGTGAGGGAATTGATGAGCAAGGAGCGATTGTGTTGCGCATCGATGGTCAAAGTAAGCGTTATTTTGGTGGCGAAATTAGTTTGCGAGTAAAGTCATGAAATTGCTGGTTGACGCGGGTAACACCGCAGTAAAAATGATGTTGGCGCACGACGATGACACGCTCGGTGCTGTGAGCTTACAAGAAGTACCCTGGGCGCACGTGGAAGAAGTTTTAGTATCGGCAGTTGCCGACTCAAGTGCGCTAACGCAATTGCTGGCAATTGCCGCTGCCAATGGTAAAACAGTGCATCGCGCGTCAACCAGCGCGCTGTGGCAGCAACTGCATTGTGCTTACGATAACTATAAAACCTTGGGCATTGATCGCTGGTTGGCTGTTATCGCAGGTTATGGTGAAAACCCAAGCGGGTATACGGTAGTTGTAGATGCCGGTACGGCACTGACCATTGATGTCATTAATGATAAACACCAACATCTTGGCGGCTATATTCTCAGTGGCTTAAAGCTCAGTGAGCAAAGTATTGTTAATCGTGCCCAAAACGTATTTAGCGTAGAAGGGCTTCATGCTCAACCATTGCCTGGTGAATCAACACCTGAAGCAGTAAAAAATGGCGCCTTTATTGCTGCGCTAGGAGCCATTGAATATGTAGTGCAGCACACCTGCAAAGAACAAGCACCTATGTTATTGATCACCGGTGGTGATGGGCTATCATTGCATATGCATTTGCCCCACAGCACATACCGACCCCATTTGGTGCTAGAGGGGTTGCTGCGCTGGCGAGAAGGCCGCTAAAGCGCCAAAAAACTATGGTTTTGCGCGAATATTGAACGTTTGCGCATGAAACCTGAACTTTTTTTGATTTTATTGTTGCATCACTCAATACCATGCCTTAGAATCTCGCCCCGTACTAAAGCAGTGCCGACTTAGCTCAGTTGGTAGAGCAACTGACTTGTAATCAGTAGGTCATCCGTTCGACTCGGATAGTCGGCACCATTTTCCTTACCCTTGGAAAGCTTTAGAAAGAATTTTGCGTGGAGGGGTTCCCGAGCGGCCAAAGGGATCAGACTGTAAATCTGACGGCATTGCCTTCGCTGGTTCGAATCCAGCTCCCTCCACCACTTTATTCTTGACGGTTAGAGGTAGTTAAGAACAGGTTCCTATAAAGCGGGCATCGTATAATGGCTATTACCTCAGCCTTCCAAGCTGATGATGCGGGTTCGATTCCCGCTGCCCGCTCCAGTTTTCTGGTGTGCTGATATAGCTCAGTCGGTAGAGCGCACCCTTGGTAAGGGTGAGGTCGGCAGTTCAAATCTGCCTATCAGCACCAGTCCTGATTCTCATAAAATACTTCCTTTGATTTGTCTAAAAAATATTCAATAATGAAGAATTGAATTGATCGTCAATTTTTGTCGATCGTTTGATATGTAATCTAGATACACAAAAACTGATAGGTTCCGTCATGGCAAAAGAAAAGTTTGAACGCGTAAAACCGCACGTAAACGTTGGTACAATCGGCCACGTTGACCACGGTAAAACAACTCTAACTGCAGCAATCACTAACGTACTTGCAAAAGTATACGGTGGTACAGCGAAAGACTTCGCATCAATCGATAACGCTCCAGAAGAGCGTGAGCGTGGTATCACAATCTCAACTTCACACGTTGAGTATGACACTCCAACTCGCCACTACGCGCACGTTGACTGTCCTGGACACGCTGACTACGTTAAAAACATGATCACTGGTGCTGCTCAAATGGACGGCGCTATCCTAGTAGTTGCTGCGACTGACGGTCCTATGCCACAGACTCGTGAGCACATCCTTCTTTCTCGTCAGGTTGGTGTACCTTACATCATCGTATTCATGAACAAATGTGACATGGTTGACGACGAAGAGCTACTAGAGCTAGTAGAGATGGAAGTTCGTGAACTTCTTTCTGAGTACGACTTCCCAGGTGATGACCTACCACTAATCCAAGGTTCAGCTCTTAAAGCGCTAGAAGGCGAGAAAGAGTGGGAAGACAAGATTGTTGAGCTAGCAGACGCGCTAGACACATACATCCCAGAGCCAGAGCGTGACATCGATAAGCCATTCATCATGCCTATTGAAGACGTATTCTCAATCCAAGGTCGTGGTACTGTTGTAACTGGTCGTGTTGAAGCTGGTATCATCAACGTGAACGACGAAGTTGAAATCGTAGGTATCAAAGATACAACGAAGACAACTTGTACAGGTGTTGAGATGTTCCGTAAGCTTCTAGACGAAGGTCGTGCGGGTGAGAACATCGGTGCCCTTCTACGTGGTACTAAGCGTGACGAAGTTGAGCGTGGTCAAGTACTAGCGAAGCCTGGTTCAATCACTCCTCACACGAAGTTCGAAGCAGAAGTATACGTACTATCAAAAGATGAAGGTGGTCGTCACACTCCATTCTTCAAAGGTTACCGTCCACAGTTCTACTTCCGTACAACTGACGTAACTGGTGATATCCAATTACCAGACGGCGTAGAAATGGTAATGCCTGGTGACAACATCAAGATGGTAGTAGAGCTAATCTGCCCAATCGCGATGGACGAAGGTCTACGTTTCGCAATCCGTGAAGGTGGCCGTACAGTTGGTGCTGGTGTTGTAGCTTCTATCGTTGAGTAATCAACGATATAGCTAAGACGCTAAAAAAGAGGTCGCTTAGGCGACCTTTTTTTATGCCAGCAGCAAAGTCGGCCACCTTCACGGCCGTGAATTGTAGGTCGGTTGTAGGTCAGGCTTCAGCCTGACAATCCCTGTATCTTCTTATATCGTCCTTTCAGCCCCTCAAGAAGCCTATACTCACCTTTCCCGTTAAAACTATCCACAGCTCTCTGTAGTGCGATCTTGTCGCGTTGGCGACGGCAACCAAAGGGAGAATAACACGATTCCCCCTTTGGAATCCCCCCGTACCCCGAAGCATTTGCTATTGCCTGCGCGTGCTGGCGCTGCTAACGCACCCAGCGAAACTCGACATCCTGTCTCGATTCGCTTAACTCGGCATCCATGCCTCGTTGTGCTATCAGCACCAACATGCTCAGCGCAAATGCACGGGGAATTGGCCTGATACATCGGTGTTCTTGAGGTGGGTCGGAATTTGTGGCTGTGGGCGAGGCTTTAGCCTTGCATTGGCTATCACTAATTTGTCGTTGAATCCTGATTCCTGTTCGTGATGATTATCAATCGTCGGTCACTCGTCGCCCCTCTTTGGAAACTCCGCGAACCCGTAATTCGCCAATGCTTACGAACTCAGGTTTTTGTTAAACGCTCCGCTTATGCTGCGACACGATTTAACGGCATTTCCATGTGCCGACAAATCTCGCTCGGCGTCGTGCCTCGCTGTCTTAGCCACGCTACGCAGCAAAAGCCGAGATCGAAAGCGCGAATTTAAATGGGAAACTCGATACCTGTAGGTTAGGTCTCAACCTGACAGTTTGTGTCGGCGACAAGACAAGCTCTCAAGATTATTCACTCATGCTAATATAGACCCGATTCAACAAGATAACGCAACAATGACCAAACTCCTTTTTCTGTGTAGCAAAAACAAATTACGAAGTCCGACTGCTGAAGCTGTTTTCAGTGATGTTGAAGGGTGGGAAGTGTATTCAGCTGGTATCAGCAATGACGCAGAGGTTCATGTGAGCATTGAAGATATTGCATGGGCAGATTACATCTTTGTGATGGAAAAGGTGCATCAGAAGAAACTGGCTAGTAAGTTTGGCCCTGCATTACATCAGAAGAAAGTCATAACGCTTGGGATCCCTGATAACTACGACTACATGGATGAGACTCTAATAAGTATTCTCAAGGACAAGGTGTTACCAAACATTCGTTAATACTTAAGTCATTCATCAATCATACAAAATACTTGTGTCATGTTGCTAATATCTTCAGCGAAGACGATAGCACCATGAAAATATTTTTATCCTTTTTGTTTCTTTTATCTTTCTTTGCCTCAGCTACTGAAAGTATTTGTTACGGCACAACCGCAAATGGTCATTTAGATAATGGTGTGCAATTGCCAAGTAATGGCGCTAACTTTGTAGGGTACAGCAATATTGCACGGCTAGCAGGAAGGACTTACGAGCACTCAACTGTGTATCAAATCGTTGTCGACGCTTACACAGCTCTTGAGGTTTCGCGGCCAGAAAAAGTCTTTCAGTACGCTGAAACTGGTTTTGAGAATGGTGGTGAATTCAAACCTCATAAAACGCATCGAAATGGTTTGTCAGTGGATTTCATGGTGCCTGTAGTCGATGAAGGAGACAAATCTGTTCATTTGCCGACAAACCCATGGAATAAGTTTGGTTACAATATCGAGTTTGATGGAAGTGGTAAATTTGAGAGCTATCGAATCGATTATGAAGCTATGGCTGCCCATATTTTTGAACTAGACAAAGCTGCGGAAATCTCAGGAGTGAAGATTTGGCGTGTGATATTCGACCCCAAATTACAACCTTATCTATTAAAAACCAAATATGGTGAGTATCTTAAAGCCCATATTAGATTCTCAACTAAACCTTCATGGGTGCGGCACGACGAGCACTATCACATTGACTTCGACGTGCCGTGTAAGTGAATGTCGTCAAAAAATAGCAAATTTGAATGTCTGCTAAAAATAATGTATGTCGATCAAAAATTGAGATTTTATATAATTTGATGGACATTTTTAGATGCTGCTTCTAATTATAGACTCCTTATACAACAAAAAAGCGAGCATTGATGGCCCGCTTTTTATAAATGTAAGAGTACAAGAGTTATTTGGCTTGTTTTTCACTCGGCGCTGGCTGACCATGCTTCGGTGAGCGAGGTCCATATAGCAAACCATTGTAAGACTCTGATGACAGCATGCGATTGGTTGTCATAGCTGATACGTCAAACCCAGCATCTGAAACAGTTTCAACAATTTGGCTGACTGCGGCTTCGACCAACATACCGACAAGACCACCACCGCTATTGCCGCGATTTTCTGCTGAAGATGCAGTACCTCGGCCTTCCCAAAGTACTTTACCGTCTCTTAAATCAATAAGTTGTGCAGAAGCTGTGACACGTGTTTCGCTTGAAATAATGACATAGCTAGTACCGTATTCTTCAATAGTAATGTACATAGCAGCATCCGCACCGAATATCTCACGCAGCTTTTCAATCGGCACAGCTTGCGCATCATTCGCTACAGTAATACCGTTGCTTTTAAATGTCTGGTCAACCAAGGCAACTGGGAAAACATAAAAGCCTGCTTCGGCGATAGGTGCAGTAATTTGCGACATAACGCTATATCCTGCAATCACTTCGGGACTATTATTAATCGGTGGCAGTACCAAAATAGAATAGGGGTTTGCTTCACGGAAGTTTGAATAATCATGACTCGGTGGCGTTGTAACACATCCACTTGCTAGTAGTGCTGCGGCAGCGGTAAAAATGAGCTTAATATTATTCATATCATACTTCCTTTGCTGATTTTAAGAGAAAATCAATGTACTGTGTTGCCTCGGGGAATAGCATTTTTTCTTGCTCGAAATGTGCTGCGCCTTGAGTGCTGTCGCCTGATTCAAAATACAGCATGCCTAGGTGCGCATGAATCCCTGGGGCAATATTTTTGCCTTGTGCTGCGGCTCTTTCAATCACTTCTTCAAGCGCAGCAATTTGCTCTTCAATAGTAGAATCTTCAGCTTTGAAATAGTTGTAAACAGAAGCGTTGTAATCACCGTAATAGTACAGTGGTTCAACTGTTTTACATCCCGTAGCGGCCACTGCAAATACGGCGATAAGAATGAATTTTTTCATGTGCAATCCCCTGCTTATATTTTCCATGCGCCAGATTCAAGGCCTACGACAAGTTTGTCGACTACTTGTCTGATAGCGAGGTCTAGCACTTTACCATTTAACGTTGCGTCATAGCTCGCAGTGCTGCCAAAGCCAATGACTTCACGTTCAGATAAGCTGTACTCTCCGGCGCCTTGCACTGAGTACACTACTTCGGATGTTGTTACGTCGACGATGTTGAGCGTAACTTTGGCGTAGGCAATTTGCGATTTACCTTTGCCCAAAAGACCAAATAATTGTCGATCTCCGACAGCTTTACGGCCAAACTCTGTTACATCACCCGTGACAACATACCTTGCACCAGCGATATCGAGCTGCGCCCCTGCTCTTTTGGCTTCACTTTCGAGCATTTCCATGTTGTCTCTGTCCAACACACTAAAACGATTCGTTTGTTGTAAATGACTCATCAGTGATGTTTTAGCTTGACTACCAAGGCGATCTTGTCCAGTAGAGAAAATCCCATTATGAAAGCTCGAACGATTTACGAATTTGCCAACAGCTAATTTACTTTTTTCGCCAGTATAGGTGGTGTTGTAACTTGCTACAGTAGGGGTTTCGATCACTTGTGAAGTTGTGGTTGTGGCACAGCCTGAAGCGAGTGCAATGGAGGACGCGATGATTGCTGTCATCACTATTTTATTATTATTCGGCATGACTCTTTCCTTTTCTCGTACTGCAATGAGATATCTACAGCGATATATTGATGAAAAATAGGAGTGCTAAGAGTTTCATGTTCTCTAGATTGGTTAGTATAAAAATTAGAACTCCTTTTCCAATATCTTTATACCTGATTTGGTGTCGAGCTCTCAAGACATTATTGAGGATTCATGTTGCTGTTTTGGGAATATGGTATTGAAATGCAGACAAACCCGAAGCTGAAGTAAGAATTTGCAGAAACCGAAATTTATCCCGAAGTGATTTCGAGCAAATTTTAATGTCTACTAAAAATAGCGTATGTCGTGTAAATTTGCGCTCTCTCAGCTTTTGGGTGGACTTCCAAACTTGCTCAAATACCTAATGTTCATCTTAAAAAGTCCTTCTAAAAGCATATTAAAAATTGACTAATCAGTAAGTTAGCGCCAATCTATCAAGATATTGCACCGATCTTTAACGTTTATGGCTAATGTGAATATTCCCAATGCGATCCCCCGTACCCAAAGTCGCTTTGGGCGCTGGCTGGGTACCAAGGTGCTGAATTTATTTGGTTGGCAGGTTGTAGGAGAATTCCCAGAACACAGTAAATTTGTTGCAGCGGTGGCACCACATACGTCGAATTGGGATTTCATTATTGCTATCGCAGTAAAGATGCATCTACAAGTACGTATTCGCTTTTTAGGAAAACACAGTATCTTTGTGTGGCCCTTGAGTTTATTGCTGCGGAAGTGGGGTGGCATACCCGTAGATAGGCGCTCATCGCATGGGGTAGTGGGGCAAGTAAAAGGTTTATTTGATGACGCTGACGCGCTGATTTTAGGGCTGGCTCCTGAGGGGACGCGCAAGTACACACCACAATGGAAAAGTGGCTTTTTGCACATAGCTAAGGCGGCGAATGTGCCCGTCGTACCAATGGCTTTAGACTACAGTAAGAAGCAGTTTATTGTGATGCCAGCACTGGATGTAGATGATGACATCGAACAAACCCTAGCTGAGGTGCAAGCTTTGTTCCCTCCGCGCATGGCTAAATACCCGGAGCAATTGTCAGGTAGGGCTCATAAAAATTAGCCATACCTGAGTTGATTAATTACATTGACTCTCGCCAACGTCGCTTCATCTCTTGTACAAAGGTGTGATCACCCTCTTCTTCACCAGAGAGTATTAATCTAAAACTGCTGCCGTCGGTGCGTTCAACATCAACGACTGTGTAGCCGGAATCGCTGTTGTCAAAGGTCGCCTTGATGTCGCCTATATCGGCATAATCAGCGCGCTCGGCTATGAGCGCTCCCTCATCGCGGTAATAGCTAAATACGCCATTGTTGGTGATGCCATTGCCATCTTCACGAATATTCCAAATGGCGTCAGAGTAAAAATAAATAATTTGCTCGTTTTGGTTCAGTAAGCCTTTTCGCACCATAAAGCGTTTGTCGTGCTGCCATATTTTATCTCCGGCAATCACGGCATAGTTTGCGCTTAAACCAAGCTCCATAGACGATACATATAAGAACAAAGGAGCGAATGCAGCACACACAACAGCTTGATGCACTCGCCACTTGCTGTGATAGTGCAGTGCCTCGTTGTTGCGATTGAGGTAGGCGGTGTAGTTCACAAGCGGCAACCATGGCAATGGCAGCAATAGCGTAATAATTAAAAGATGATCGGTAAGTTCACCTGCTACTTGAACCGCGATAACCGCTGCAGCTAACAGTAGTGCAAACCAGGTGGCAGGCAAGTGCGCTCGGGTGCCAAGCTTTTCGCTCTCTTGCGCAAAACGATGAAAGAGGGGATAAAACCAAATCACGCCAAAAATGCCACGGGCGATGGGCATGATGGATTCGTCGTTTGCTTCTTTGATGTAACGCCAGTTGCGATAACTCCAATAAAATGGGTATATGCCCCAGCTTAGTACAGAGTAGATATAAAATTTCACCACAGAGACGGGGAAGTAACGTTGTGCTTCAAAATGCGGACGTTGCCCCGCTTCAATGCGCCACAGAGTGAAAAACATGGTAAGTGCGCCTAACGCTGCCAATACATAAATACCTATTGCTAGCGCTAGAGTGTCTTCTTCATTGTCTGTTACCGTGTCTGGTGCAGCCACAGCGGCACTATTATCTTGGCGAATGCCGTAACTCGTTTCTCGCTTGACCGTCTCTTGCGCCTGCAAATACTCACCAATGCGCTCTGTGGGAATGTGGTCGGTCTTGCTGCGGTAGTGGTAGCTCAGCGTGAGTAACTTATCTTCAAAGTGGACTGAAGAGCTAAAGTCAAAAAAGTCATTGCTAAGCTCAAAGCTGTCGTTATCAAAGCCCCAATCTAATTCATTCACTTGCACTTCAATGATGTAGTCAACATTGAATGGATGACGCAATGATAACGGACTAATACGGCTGGTTACATCAGGCTTGTACAGTGCGTCGCGAATATCATCCGCATAAAAATAGGCGTTGAGATCATCGCCGTTAGGTGTCCAAAAATCATTGATGACATAGCTTTCTTTGACGATGATTTCACCTTTTTCGGGGTCTTCTTCTACCGTCAAAAGTTGGCTGTGCTGTGTGCCTGCAAAATAGTCTTGATAATAATTGGTGTAATTTTCCTGTACTTTTTGTAGGCCTTTACTCGCTAGTTCTCGACGCTTATCAATGGCATCAGAATCAGCTAGATGGGAATGAACGCTAAAGGTGGCGGTTGTTTCTCCTGCACTCGGTATTGTGTAGCGCTCGATTATGCTGCGATGGATTTGCGGTTCTTCTTTGAACATTGCCCTGAGCGCAGTTTCGCCTTGTTTTACAATCAGTGCGTAGCCGAAATCAGGCTCACTCAAATGCTTTAGCGAACCGGTTTGGTAACTATTGGTTGGGTCTAGCCAATAACGCTCACCTTGATGTTCAAGTGTGACAAGCACGTGGTCAAAACGATTTGATGCAGGCGCTAGATTGATGAGTCCCTTAGTTACTTCAGTATTGACCAGTGCAGGGTGTGACTCCACGCCCAACGCGTCTAGGATACTCATCAATACCACGGTTTTATCTTTGCAATCGCCGTAGCGCAAACGTAATGTTTCATCCGCAGGCGTGGGCATGTGGGAGTTACTGCCCATCTCTAGTCCGAGATAACGGATTTCGTCTTGGGTGTATTTAAGTGCCGCGCCAATTTGCGATTCTATATCACCGTGTTCGGCGCGTATCTGCGTGGCGATATCGGCAATACTGGCACTGTTAGATAGCGCATTTTCATATAAAGGTTGCGCCCACTGTACCACTTGTTGCCATGAGTCAAATTCTGAGAGGAACACCAAATGATAAGGGTCATACCATTTGGGGGTTTGTGAGTCGTAGGTTTTGGTTGCCGGATTTCGCGCATTAATAGTGTATTCCATTCCCTGTGCGGTTTGCACCGTGCTCACTTCAAGCTCACCATTAAGTTGGGAGATATGCAAAGGGGCTTGTTTGTCCCACAGCATGCGCACATTCTGCTCGCCAACTGGTACGCTCCAGTCAAATTGTGCGGTATAACCGAATAGACCTTGGTATATGGGGTTTCGGCCTATTTTCGTGTACGCGTAATCCAGTGAATCCCCTGGGCGCACATCATCAAGAATAATGTTGAGCGTTTTACTGCCATCATAAATAAGTTGCTCAGCTTCTTGCTCGCGCTGAATCACTTGCATGCGTGCGGTGGGGAGTTTATCGATTACTTGCCCATCACGAATGATTTGTAAATGGTGTAATTCGAGTCGCTCATAGGTGGGATCAAAGCTTAAGTTAAGCTGTGATATATCTTCTACCCCGGTTTGATTGGTGGCCAGCATGACATAGCGTATGTAGTGCTCGGCTTTCTCTTTATCATTTACTTTGAATTGGTCATCGACAAGGCGATAGTAAACGCCGTCAGAGAGTTGCTCATAAGGAATGGTTTCAGTATCCAAAGGAGCAAGTCCAATTGGTTTGACCCAGTGCCCAGTGTGGGTGATTTGGTAGTCAGCGAATGCAGGTTTGCATAATGTGATGCTAATCAATAGCAAAAATAGTGAGATAGCTCGTGTCATTGTTATTGCTCTTATACTTCCCTGTGACGGCCTCAAATGAGGTAACACTAAAGTCAGTGGTGTTTTTGTATAAGGTAACCGTTATGATTGAGATAAAACAATAATAAATTGATCTAGTATGTTCTCGATTGGGGTAATAAGTGTTATCGCGCTTGCCTATCTTGGGGTGTTATTTGCGGTTGCATGGTATGCGGACAAGTACAGTAAAAATCGCGCAAGTGGTTGGATTTACGGTTTATCTTTGGGGGTTTACTGTACATCTTGGGCGTTTTACGGCACCACTGCACAGGCGGCGAATAACGGTTGGTGGCTGGCACCGACCTACGCGGGCACCATTTTACTCTTTCTTTTCGGTTGGCAAATTTATACTCGTATTGCGAGGGTGTGTCGGCAGCAGCAACTCACGTCATTGGCTGATTTTTTGGCAACGCGGTATGGTCAATCGTCGCGCTTGTCTGGCTTGGTGTCGTTTATTTCTGTTATCGCTATCGTCCCCTACATAGCTCTGCAATTAAACGCAACGAGTGCCAGTATCACCATGATCACCGACGCCCAGCGCGGGCAAAGTGACTTCTTCTGGCAAGACAGTACCTTCTACATCACCTTATCCTTGGCGCTATTTGCCATTTTATTCGGTGCGCGACGCGTGCGTCCCAGTGAGCACAACCCAGGGCTTATGGCCTCCATTGCGTTTGAATCGGTAGTCAAACTCCTAGCCTTCGTCGCAGTGGGGCTATTTATTTGTTTTGGTGTGTTTGACTCGCCCGCAGCAATATTGGAAGCCGCGCAGCAACCGCACATTGCGGCGCAAGTGCAAGCTACTGCAAGCCCAACCTATGTGTATTGGGTGCATGTGTTACTCGGGTTGCTGGCAACCTTGTGCTTGCCGCGCCAATTCCACACCGCGTTTATTGAGCATGATAACGAGCAGCAATTGGCCACAGCGCGCTGGTTGTTCCCTGTATATTTATTACTGATAAATCTGTTCATCTTGCCTATCGCCTATGCGGGCTTGGTGTATTTTCAAGGTCAAGATGTTGGTTATGACACCTTTGTATTGGCTTTGCCGATTGCAGCGGATGCTCCGGGGATGTCGTTACTGGCCTTTTTAGGCGGTTTTTCTGCCGCAACCAGTATGGTGATTGTCTCGACCATCGTGTTGTCTATCATGATCACCAATGACTTTATTAACCAATTTTTGCTGCGCCGCTCTCAACTAAGCTCATCGCATCGTGGTTTGTCCAAGTTCAAGTTACTGCAAGCTCGGCGCGCGGTGATAGTGGCCGTTTTATTATTGAGTTATGCCAGTCACCGCATTTTAGCGGAGGGTAATACGCTGGCGAATATGGGATTGATGTCTTTTACCCTCGTAGCGCAATTTGCTCCCGCTATGATTATCGGTTTGTGGTGGTCAAAAGCATCCTGTCGAGGAGCGCAGCTTGGGATCCTTAGCGGCTCGGCAATTTGGTTTTATACATTGTTGCTCCCGAGTCTTTACACTGCCTTATTCGGTGATGCGCCATGGCTCAGTGAAGGTCCTTGGCAAATTGCTTGGCTAGCACCCACTAACTTACTGGCTTTAAATTTAGATCCACTCACTCAAGCGGTCATGTTGTCACTTGGTGTTAATACGCTGGTGTATTTAGCCGTGCCATTTATCAGTGCGGCGCAACTCGCTGAGCGTTTGCAAAGTAATAAATTTATTTTGCGCAGTGTGGAAGAGCGCGATACTAACATCGCCTTAAGTTATCAGGACTTAGCTTTATTATTACAGCGCTTTAGTGAGCCAGAGCGCGCAACGGAGCTGGTGGATAACTTCTTCCCCGCAGCACGTAACCGCTGGAAGGAGCAAGCGCCAGCGCATGTCGAAGAGCAAGTAGAGCGGGAAATGTCGGCGCTGATAGGAGGTGCTTCGGCGCGGCTCATTCTTGATGTGGCTAAAGATGAAAAACGTCAACCTTTTGAACAAGTTGCAGAGTTTGTTGATGAAGCATCGCAAGTGCTGCGTTTTAACCGTGATTTACTGCAAGCCACTATTGAAAACATTGAGCAGGGAATTAGCGTTGTTGATAGTGACTTAAAACTGGTTGCATGGAATCAATCTTATCAGGAAATGTTTGCTTATCCGCAAGATATGCTGGCTGTTGGTCGTCCTGTAGCTGAGCTTATTCGTCTCAATGCCGAGCGCGGCTTGTTTGAGCATCAGGACATTGATATCGAAGTCACCAAGCGTATTGACCATTTACGCCGTGGTACCGCTTATAAGTATCGCCGTGAACACAATGACGGTCGAGTGTTTGAAATGCAAGGTAACCCGCTGCCTGGTGGTGGCTTTGTCACGACCTACACAGATATCACTGACTTTGTGCGCCAGCAGCGAGAATTAGAGCAAGCTAACCTGAACCTCGAAGAGAAAATTGCGGCACGCACCTCAGAATTGGTAACGACTAACCATGCCCTGGCAGCAGCTAAACGCCAAGCAGAGCAAGCAACAGAGAGCAAAACACGCTTCTTCGCAGCAGCCAGCCATGATTTGTTGCAACCATTTAATGCAGCGAGCTTGTTTTGCTCATTAATGAGTGAAAAAGCACAAGGTACAGAGCTTTCAGAGCTGGCCGATAATATTCGTAACTCCCTAGCCAGCGCGGAAGACTTGCTTTCAAGTATTCTCCAATTGACCAAATTGGAATCGGGCTCATTCAAAGTTAATAGTACAGACTTTGCCCTATCGAGCTTGCTGGAGCCTTTGGCGAATGAATATGGCGCTCTTGCTCATGAAAAAGGTCTCGCGTTTAAAATGCATGGCGCGCAGGTGCAACTTAAAACCGATAAAGCCTTGCTCAAACGCGTGCTGAGTAACTTGCTCAGCAATGCCATTCGCTATACCGAAAGTGGCGAGATACGCGTTATTTGTGAAAGTCATGAAGGGCAATTATCGATCATGGTTGAAGACACAGGCGCAGGAATTGCCAAACAAGATCAAGAGCTTATATTCGAAGAGTTCAAACAGTTGCAGGGCAAAGAGCAAGCGCAAGGGCTCGGTTTAGGCTTAGCCATTAGCCAGCGTATTTGTTCAGTACTGGGCATTAATTTGACCTTGGGCTCCCAGCTTGGCAAGGGCACGCAATTTACCCTTACGTTAGCGTGTTTTGAGCTTACCGAGGCTGCAGAGTCGGCCAGCGCAGAACCGCGTCATGTTGATAATCAATTGGCTGGTGTACGTATTTGGCTATTGGACAATGATGAAAATGTCCTCAGCGCACTCTCACAAGTGTTGAATAACTGGGGATGTTCAGTTGCCACGGCCCGAAACCAAGGAGAACTGGCGCAGTTAATGGAGCAGCAACACGCCGATATTCTCATCGCTGACTATCAATTAGATGACGGTGTAACTGGGCTCGAAGTTATTGCGGCGCTAGGTTTAGAAAGCATGGCGATAATGATTAACACCGCAAATCACGATGAGGCCATTCGCGAGCGCGTCAGTGATTGTGGCTATCCGTTACTTTATAAGCCGCTGAAAACGCCCGCTCTTAAACGCATGTTGAAAAAGTTAAGAACACAAAGTGCTAAAAACTAACTTTCATCACCTTCGGCAACGGTGGCCATTTGGTTGAATAAAATACCCGCTTGGGTGCGATTATAGACGTTGAGCTTTTTTAGAATGGCGGATACGTGTTGCTTAATCGTGGTTTCTTGAATCGACATGGCATAGGCAATTTGTTTATTGAGCATGCCGTCGGCAATCATACTTAGTACACGATATTGCTGCGGGGTGAGCTTTTCCAAATTGCGGGCAAACTGTGCCTGTTCGCTGTCATCGTCGGTGCAAATGTCGGTTTGCGGCGGTAACCAGTTTTCCCCCTCAATCACCTGAGCAATCGCTTCGCTTATTACATCGAGCGATGAAGATTTAGGAATATACGCACTGGCTCCAAGTGCCATGGCTTGTTCGATGATTTTTGGCTGCTCATTGGCTGAGACCATAATTACCAGAATATCAGGGTACTGATTGCGCAATCGGGCTAGGCCCTCTACGCCTTTAGCGCCGGGAATGGTGAGATCGAGAAACACCAGTTCAATTTCGCGATGCTGTGCAAGGGCGATGAATAATTCATCTAGATCGCTGGCTTCTAAAACAGGGTGTTCACCCATAGCTTGGGCGGCTGCTTGTTTTAGGGCGCTGCGAAACAACGGGTGATCATCGGCTATGATAGCTTGCACATCGGGCATCCTGATAAAACTCCATGCTTCACGTTATAGGGGATTTTGCTTTGTGCGGCAAGGGTTTGGGGTGAGTTGCTGCAAAAGCGGTGTAAATAAAAAGCAAAGGTGGCTCTACATAGCTTGGGGGGAAAGCCAGCCACCTTTGTTCTTTTTCCTTAGAAGCTATAGCCCACGGTTAGTGAGATAGTGCGCGGGTCACCATAGTAGCCAATCAGGGTGTTGTCACCACCTAGGCCAGGTGTGTACTTGCTGATGTTCGTTGGGTCAGACGGATCCGGTGCGACGAACTGGTAACCACCAATCATGTACTCTTCGTCGGTTAAGTTCTTCGCATGCACACCGACACGCCATTTACCATCTGTGCTGTACCAGTTGGCACTCACATTCACAAGGCCGTAGCTATCTTGTGTCAGTAAGCTATCTTCTTCGAACAGCGCATAGTCGCCACGATAGTAGTAGTTAGCATTGAATGCCCAATCACCGCTATCGGTATACAAGCGATACGTCGCACCTAAGTTCATGGTCAGCTCGGGGGTGTTTGAGACACTGAAGCGATCTGACTTATCAAATTGCAGACCTGTTGCAGGGTCGGTATCGATCACTTCTTCAAACTCTGAGTCGATGTAACCCAATGAAGCATTAAAACTCAGTGCGTCAGTGGCAACAAAGTCTAACTCTAATTCAGCCCCTGTTGATGTTGATTTACCAATGTTACCTAGGCGTTGGTTTAGGTCAGCTGCGCTATCACCCGGTAATACCGAGATATACTGGCGGTCTTTGTGGTCAAGCGAGAATAGCGTTAAGTTGGCACGCAAGTTATCGTTCCACTCGCTCTTCATACCCAATTCGAATGAGTCAACAATCTCAGGGTTCGCCGCAGGCTCAGCTGTGCTTGCACGCGGGTTGAAAGTACCTGACTTAAAGCCTTGCGCGTAGCTGGCGAAGAACATGACATCGTCATTGTATTGGTACTCAACACCAACGCGTGGTGTAAAGCGTGACCAATCTTTCTCATCGTCTAGTACAGTCGGGACTAGTTGACCTTCAGGGCGAACATAACCTGGTACCCAACCTGATTCAGGATACACAGTCGCGAACACCAAGCCATTGTTTACGATTGCTTCTTTGCTGTCGCGGGTGTAACGAGCGCCGAGTGTCATTGACCATTGCTCTGACAAGTCTACTGAACCTTGAATGTACGCCGCTTTACTCGTTGAATTGCTGCAACCACTCACTTCACGGGTTAACCCAGGCGCACCGAGTGCTTGACCGAGAACTTCAAGAATAGCCTCAAACTGACCACAAGATTCGCCATCGTAGTAGTACAGACCCGAAACAAGACTGTAGTTATCGCCTGTGTGGTTTAGTTGTAGTTCGTGAGTCGTTTGCTCATCATCGTAAATAGCTGGTACGTCAAAAATACGCAGCGAGGTGTTATCAAAGTCGATGTTTGTTGGCGAGTAGCTTTCACGCATCGCGCCGATGTATTTCAGTGTTGTGCTGTCACTCATATCCCAGCGTGCAGTCAAGCTTACACCTTCAAGTTCAACCTTGTTCCATGTAGGCATACTTGTGTAAGAGTCATACACACTATCAGGCACTGGTGCATCAGTTAGGATACTCGGCAGTAGGCGATAACCGCCTTTTGAATTTGACTCGTCGTCTGTTTTGTCCCAGCCAAGACGGAAGAATAAGTCTTCTGTAGGGCGATACTCTAACGTAACGCGCGCCGCAGTGACGTCTTTGTTGTAGTTTTCACGGTCTTGGTTATCTAAATCAGAGGTAATGAATTCACCAAAACCATCGCGGTTTAAGGTGGCAAAGCCATAACCTACATACAGCTTGTCTTCGATAAGCGGAAGTTGGCCAGTAATTTTCAAATCACGCTGATTATAACTGCCTACCGTACCTTGGACATTGAAGGTAGTATCGCCCGACATCTCTTTGGTGACGTATTTAATCGCACCACCTATGGTGTTTTTGCCATAAAGCGTACCCTGTGGGCCGCGTAGCACTTCAATTTGTTGTACGTCGAGTAAGTCTAAAACCGCACCTTGAGGACGAGCGACGTATACGTCGTCAATGTAAATACCTACACCCGGCTCGTAACCCCACAGCGGGTCTTGTTGGCCTACACCACGGATAAATGCGGTGATGGTCGAGTTGGTACCACGGCTTGCTTGCAAGGTGGTGTTTGGCGAGAACTGTTGGACCTCAGTTAATACTGCAAAGCCATATTCTTGTAATTCTGCTTCGCCGATTGACGTAACCGCTACGGGCACTTCTTGCAGATTTTCTACGGTTTTACGCGCTGTGACCTCGATACGCTCGAGTTCTGCTTTCTTCGCGCCTTCTTCTGCCATTGCCGCTGGGCTAGCAATAGCGCTTGTAAGTGCCGCACCAATCGCTAAGGCTAGACTAGAACGGCGTAAGCTTAGTGTGTTCATCCTGTTTCCCCTGTTATTTTGATTATCCGCACAAATACTTCGCTGAGCGGGTATGGGTTGTTTTTAGAATATTAATTAATTGTGACTGTAGGGGAAAAATGCGCTCAATGGGTTAGTACCTTAGTACTATCATGCGCTTAGCCCTTTATTTACGTGGCTTACGAGGATTCTATAACCTTAGTACTATGTATTTTAACGTCAACCAGAGCCAGACTGGTTGCATATGTTGTTAACAGAAACAGCTGCTATGCTGTCCCTGCTAATAAAAAAATAATAATTCGAGGAGCACAGTATGCTCAGTATGATTGGCCTCATAGGTGGCCTTGTTCTGCTTATTATTCTCACGCTACGTGGCGTGAACCTGTTTATTGCAGCTCCGTTATGTGCGCTGATTGTTGCGCTAAGCGGCAATATGGCACTGTTTCCAGGCGCTGATGTGTCGCTGGATTTTGTCTCCACTTACATGAATGGTTTTGCTGGGTTCCTCAGCGCATGGTTTTTCATGTTCTTACTCGGCTCGTTGTTTGGTAAGTTCATGGAAGACAGTGGGGCTGCAGATAGTGTGGCCCGCACCATTGTCGATAAGCTTGGTATGAAACATGCGGTGCTTGCGGTTGTCATTGCCTGTGCGGTTTTAACCTATGGCGGTGTAAGCGTATTTATCGTGGCATTCTCCGTTTACCCTATGGCGCTGAGCTTGTTTAAAGACGCTAACTTACCGCGTCGTTTTATTCCCGCTACGCTCGCATTTGGCTCGGTGACATTCACCATGACATCGGCTGGCTCGCCGGAAATTCAAAACTGGATCCCAATTAAATATTTAGGCACTTCACCCTATGCGGCGTGGGAAGTGAGCTTGTTTGTTGCGGTGTTTATGGCGATTGCTGGTTACTGGTGGCTTAAGAAGATGATCACCAAAGCGGTTGCTAATGGTGAGTGTTTTGAAGCGCGTGATGACGACCCTGAAATTCCAGAGCGCGACTACCCGCATCCTATTACCGGTGTGATCCCACTGCTGGTGGTGCTGTTGCTTTCTTTTACTCTGCATGACGTGTTACAGCAAAGTGCACTTATTGTGGCCTTGCTAGGCGGTGTATTGACGTTGTTGGTCATCAACTTCAAACATTTTCATAACCTTGCTGGTGCTATAAACGAAGGCACAACGGGGGCGTTAGTAGCCATAGGGAACACCAGTGCTGTGGTGGGTTTTGGTGCCGTGGCTAAAAATACAGAAGCGTTCCAAGTAGCGGTAGAGGTGATGACCAATATGCCAGGAAATGAGCTCATTGGCGCTGCGGTTGCTGTGAGTGTAATTGCCGGTTTAACCGGTTCGGCCTCCGGTGGACAAGCCATCGCCTTACCGTTAGTTGCACCGCACTATCTCGATGCAGGTGTGAATCCCGAGCAATTGCACCGCGTGGTGGCGATAAGCTCAGGAGCGCTCGATACTCTGCCGCACAACGGCTACGTAGTGACGACTATTCGCGCTATCTGTAAAGAAACACACCAGCGTGCTTATTGGTCTATGGCTGCTTTAACTGCTGTCGTGCCGCTCATTGGTGTGGCGCTAGCGCTCGCCCTATTTATCTTATTCTAAGGAGTGAATAACGTGAGACTTATACGCATTATTAGTGTCGCTTTAATCGTTGTCAGCCAATGGGCCTGTGCACAAGCCGAGCCTATGTTGGTGCAAAAGCAACGTTTTGCTTTTGACAATTACACCACTGAATCGGGTGTTACTTTGCCACAGGTGCAGGTCGGTTGGGAAAGCTACGGCAAACTCAATGAAGCTAAAGACAACGTGATTCTAATCACCCACTTTTTCTCTGGGACGTCGCATGCTGCGGGTAAATACAGCCCAGATGACGCCCTGCCAGGTTACTGGGATGCCATTATCGGCCCAGGTAAAGCCATTGATACCAACAAGTATTACGTGATCAGTTCAGATACGTTAGTTAATGCTAACTGGCACGACAAAAATGTGATCACCACTGGCCCTGCGTCAATTAATCCAAAAACAGGCAAGCCTTATGGTTTAGATTTTCCTGTGGTGACCATTGGCGATTTTGTCGAAGTACAAAAACGCTTGCTTGATAGCCTAGGGATTGACAAGTTGCACGCTGTAATTGGTGCATCGATGGGGTCGTTCCAAGCACTGGAATGGTCTGTACGTTATCCCGATATGGTTGAGCGTTTAGTGCATGTCATTGGTGCGGCGAAAATGGACGCATGGACCGTGCCTGCGCTGGAAAAGTGGGCATTACCAATTCGCTTAGATGCCAACTGGAACAATGGTAATTACTACGATGGTGAGCGCCCATTAGCAGGGGTGACTGCAACTATGCTGAATATTACTCAAGATGCCATGCATCCTGAAATCTATAAGGCCAGCTTCCCTGATTTCAAAGTGCAAGATGAAGGGGCGAAAAAAGATATTCGTACCCTGCCTGCCATTAACCAAGTGCTCCAGCAACGTGCACTAGCGCGTGCACAAACGCAAGATGCCAACCATATCTTGTATTTAGTACGCGCATCTCAACTTTACAGTGCGGGAATGCAAGAAGACTTGAGCGCGGCGGCACAAAAAATCACAGCAAAAATATTGCTGATGCCAGCGAGTAACGACTTACTGCTGCGCCCTGAGCCAGTTCGAGATTTCGCAAAGCTGCTCAAAGAGCAGGGAAAAGACGTGAAAATAGAAGAAATTAAAGGCATATGGGGACATCTTGACGGTATTTTCTCAATTCAATCAAACGCGCCAGTGATCAGTGAATTTTTAGCGGAGTAATGATGAGTAAACGAGTTTTAATTACTGGCGCAGCCAGTGGTATTGGCCGCTATGTGGCTGAGCATCTTGGTAAGCAAGGTCATGAGATATTACTGACAGATCTTGATGGTGAGCGCGCTGAAGCAGAGGCTAGTGCGTTGCGCGAGCAAGGTATTAATGCCCTAGGTTTTGCATTGAACGTCGCTGATTTACCCTCATTAAGTGCATTTGTTGCATCGCAGCCAACGATTGATGTGCTAATTAACAACGCTGGTATTCAGCATGTAGAGCGTTTGGATGATTACCCGCTTGATAAGTGGCAGTTGCTACAAGATGTATTGCTCAACGGCCCTGCCATGCTCACCAAGGCTGTGCTGCCAGCGATGCGTGCGCAAAACTTTGGCCGCATCATCAACATTGGTTCGATTCACGCGCAAGTGGCATCGAAATATAAGTCGGCATATGTCTCTGCCAAGCATGGTTTGATTGGCCTTGGTAAGGTGCTCGCGCTGGAGACGGGAGATGTGGACATTACCGTCAATACCATTTGCCCAGCCTATGTAAAAACCCCGCTGGTGGAGGCGCAAATTGCCAGCCAAGCAAAACAACACGGCATTTCAGAGCAGCAAGTGATCGACACGATTATGCTCGCACCCATGCCGAAAAAAGCGTTTATTGGCTTGGATGAAATTGCTCACACCGTGGACTTTTTGGTGGCGGATGCCGCACGCAATATCACCGCCCAAGCAATCGCCCTTGACGGTGGTTGGACAGCGCAATAGGAGAGACGATGTCTGGTTTTAATAAAGTAGTCACTAGCTATGAAGAGGCAATGGCAGGCCTTGAAGATAATATGACGGTGATCGCAGGTGGTTTTGGCCTATGCGGTATTCCCGAGGGGTTGATCAAAGAAATCAAACACAAAGGCACCACAGGGCTAACCGTGGTTTCAAACAATTGTGGTGTGGATGGTTTTGGTCTGGGCATTTTGCTCGAAGACAAACAAATTCAAAAAATGGTGGCCTCGTACGTGGGCGAGAACGCGTTATTTGAACAGCAGCTTCTTAACGGCGAGCTTGACGTTGAACTTACGCCACAAGGCACACTCGCAGAGAAAATGCGTGCTGGTGGTGCAGGGATCCCTGCATTTTATACCGCAACAGGGGTGGGCACAGTGGTTGCCGAGGGCAAAAACATCAAGCAGTTTGATGGTCGCGACTATGTGCTGGAGCCCAGCATTGTTGGTGACTTCGCCATAGTGAAAGCATGGAAAGCAGATCGCTTTGGTAACTGTGTGTATCGCCATACTGCGATGAACTTTAACCCCATGGCGGCTACGGCAGGTAAAATCACCGTGGTGGAAGCAGAAGAAATTGTTGAGCCGGGCGAGCTAGAGCCAAGCCAAATTCATACTCCCGGCATTTATGTACAACGCGTAATTCAAGGCAAATTTGAAAAGCGCATCGAAAAACGCACAGTGCGAGGAGCATAATCATGGCGCTGACACGAGAGCAAATGGCGCAGCGCGTAGCGCAAGAATTACGTGACGGCTACTACGTGAACCTCGGTATTGGTATTCCAACGCTGGTTGCCAACTATGTGCCACAAGGCATTGATGTAATGCTGCAATCAGAAAACGGTTTACTGGGCATGGGTGAGTATCCAAGTGAAGCCGAAGTGGATGCCGATATGATTAACGCGGGCAAAGAAACTGTGACTGCACGCACTGGCGCGGCTATATTTAGCTCCGCGGAGAGCTTTGCGATGATCCGCGGCGGCCATGTTGATTTGACCGTACTAGGTGCATTCGAAGTTGACCAAAATGGCAACATAGCGAGTTGGATGATCCCCGGCAAGCTGGTCAAAGGGATGGGCGGCGCCATGGATTTGGTGGCAGGTGCGAAGAACATTATCTGCACCATGACTCATGCCAGCAAGCATGGCGACTCAAAATTACTGACAGAGTGCTCATTACCTCTGACGGGCGTAGGTTGTATAGACAAGGTGATTACCGATCTCGCGCTGCTTGAAATTAAAGATGGGGCCTTTCATTTACTTGAGCGCGCCCCCGGTGTGAGCGTCGAAGAAATCAAAGAAAAGACGCAGGGTAAACTTGTTTGCCCCGACCATGTTCCTGTAATGCAGTTTTAAGCTAATACCTTATCCCACATTGCAATATGTAAATACCCAGCTCGTATCGTGCGTTGCTGGGTATTTTTTTGCATGCAGGGACGTGCCTTTGGTATGCCAAACAGTGAATAGGCGTTATGCTGGTGCAGTAAAAGCCTTAACGCAATAAATGTAAGAGGTGTAAATGGATAATGTCATTATTGAAACGCTGATCACTTGCCCAGAATGTGGTGCCAGCAAGCACGAGATTATGCCCACCGACGCCTGCCAGTATTACTACGAATGCACATCGTGCCATACCTTGTTAAAGCCGCTGAGCGGTGACTGCTGTGTGTACTGCTCGTATGGCACAGTGAAATGCCCACCCATTCAACAAGATGGAAAATGTTGTGGTTAGGTTGTTGTTTCTCAATTTGAAAAAGATGCTTACATTTTAGGCAGTGCGCTTAATTCGAATTTGCGTCATGCTAAGTACATCAACGCAAAGGAGAAAGCACAATGCGATGTCATGAAGTTGACTATGAAATTATCGGCCATTCCATGCAAATGGTGGAAGTGGAACTCGACCCTAATGAGACCGTGATTGCCGAAGCAGGCGCGATGAACTACCTCGAAGATGGTATTCAATTTGAAGCAAAAATGGGTGATGGCTCGCAGGTTAATCAAGGGTTTATGAGTAAACTCTTTAGTGCGGGCAAGCGCATGATCACCGGCGAGTCCTTATTTATGACCCATTTTACCAACCAAGGTATGGGTAAAAAACGCGTCGCCTTTGCTGCGCCTTTCCCTGGCACCATTATTCCTCTAAATATGGCTGAACTCGGCGAGCAGGTATTTTTGCAAAAAGACTCATTCTTATGTGCAGCTCTAGGCACTGAGGTGAATATTGCTTTTCAACGCAAGTTAGGTGCGGGCTTCTTCGGTGGTGAAGGGTTTATTTTACAGCGCTTGGAAGGTGATGGTATGGCGTTTGCCCATGCTGGCGGCACTGTGGTTGAGAAAAAGCTCAATGGTGAAACTCTGCGCCTAGATACAGGTTGTGTCGTTGGCTTTACTGGCGGTATTGAATTCGATATTGAACGGGTGAAAGGCCTGCGTTCCATGTTCTTTGGCGGTGAAGGGTTATTCTTAACGACGCTTCGCGGCCACGGCACTGTGTGGATCCAAAGCTTGCCATTCTCGCGCTTGGCGGACCGTGTGTTAGAACATGCGCCACGCGCGGGTGGTGCGCGCCAAGGTGAGGGTTCTATCCTCGGCGGCATCGGCGATTTTATTGACGGCGATTAATAGCCTTCGTTAATACTCATTTTGTGGCAATGCCGTATAGGTATTGCCATTCTTCATCGGTGACTGGCATCACAGAGAGTCGTCCGGACTTTTTCAGGGCCAATTCCACAATCGCAGGGTCCGCTTTTACTTGCTGCAAAGTAACAGGCTTGGCAAAGGTCTCGCTGTAGCACACATCGACACTAAACCAACGCGGAGCCTCTTCTGTGGCCTTGGGATCATAGTAATCACTGCTGGCATCGAATTGCGCAGGATCCGCAAACGGCCCCCTTGAAATGGTAGCTACTCCAACAATGGCTGGCACCTTACAGCTTGAATGATAGATAAACGCTTTGTCACCCACTTGCATACCATCGCGAATAAAATTACGCGCTTGGTAATTACGCACACCATCCCAAATCGTAGTGCTATTGTGCGCTGCTTTTAAATCTGCCAATGAAAATGCATCGGGCTCTGTTTTTAACAACCAGTAAGCCATTGTCTATCCTGTGCTGAACTATGTGATCACCGCTATTGTATAGTATTATCATTGTATTAGCTGCTATGTGGTAATGAGGACACAATGAGCCAAGCATTAGATGATTTACTGTCGTTATTAAAGTTAGAAGAGATTGAGCTCGGCCTTTATCGAGGTGCTAGCCAAGATCTCGGTTTTAAAGCGGTATTTGGCGGCCAAGTAATGGGCCAAGCACTGTCTGCTGCAAAAGAAACCTTACCTGAAGGACGAGTGGTGCATTCATTACACTCGTACTTTTTGCGCCCTGGTGATGCCGCGCGACCTATCGTCTATGACGTTGAAAACATCCGTGATGGCAAAAGCCTAAGCACTCGACGCGTGAGTGCGATTCAATACGGGAAACCGATTTTCTACATGACGGCGTCATTCTCGGGTGAATCACAAGGTTTGGAACACCAAAGCACTATGCCTGATGTGCCTGCTCCCGAGGGGCTGCGCTCAGCGCTGGATTTCTATCGCGAACACGCGCATCAAATCCCCGAGCCAATTCGCAATAAGTTTATCAGCGAAAAAGCCATTGATATGCGCCCTGTGAATTTTCAAAACCCGTTTGATCCACAAGTAGCAGAGCCTGTAAAACACATTTGGTTTAAAGCCAACGGTGAGATGCCAGACGATCAGCGCATTCACAACTACTTACTGGCATACGCATCTGACTTTGAGTTTCTACCTACGGCGCTGCTGCCGCATGGTAAATCATTTATGCACCCGAACATGCAGGTTGCTACTATTGACCATGCTATGTGGTTCCACCGTCCATTTAGAATGGATGAATGGATGCTCTACAGCGTTGATAGCCCAAGCGCCAGCGGTGGACGCGGCCTAGTGCGTGGCCAATTCTTTGACCGTCAGGGGAATTTGGTGGTTTCGACCATTCAAGAAGGGGTGATGCGCGAAAGGTAGGCTTAAAACTGCTGCGCTCGTCATTACGGCGTTAAAAATCGCTTCAAAGTCCTCATTTACGACCAGTAAACTGCGGCTTTTCAGCGATTTTTGTCGTGTACTGACTTCGCTCGCGACGTTTTCGTGAGTTTCAATTTGTGTCGGGCCGCCGACTGTGGCGGTTTTTGTAGGTCGGTGCTGGTTTTGGTGTAGTAGGTCAGGCTTTAGCCTGACAATCTTAGTGGGGGCTGATAGATCTTGTCGCGTTGGCGACAGCACCCAAAAGGGGAATGATACGATTCCCCCTTTGGAATCCCCCCGTACCTGTGATTCGCAAAAGCTTACGAACTCAGGTCTTTGTTATATGCTGTGCTTAGCTTTCAACACGGTTTAACTCGTCGTCTTGGCTCGGTCAACTTGATACCGAAGTTCTCTTGCTTACGAAGCGAGTCGCGCTATTTTTTCGTTGGTTGGTCTATAATTTTTCTATTGTTAATAGGGGGAATCCTGATGGTAGCAGTATTGATCATTATATGGCTGATCTTGATGGTACGTTCTGGTGTAGTTGAATATAAGTATTATCAGTCTGTTAAACAATTGGAACCGGCTATATGGGAGCAATTGGGTTCCCCGGTGTTTGCTCAAGTGCCCATGATATTTATCTCGCCGAAAGGCTCTAGGCTGTTAAAACAAGTCACAAACGAAACTGTGATCCAACTTGCACGTAAACACCGTGTCGCAGGTATTCAATTTGTCACCTATGTTTGCTCGGTATTATTAGGTTCGATTGTTTATTTCAAACTTACAGTTTAAAGTTGCGCGCTTTAATCCATGCAGCAAGGCTGGGTGGTGCAGGCATGGATGCCGTAACTTCGTCACGAACAGGAATGTAGCTTCAGGGACGAATTGCTTGCACTTAGGTCTTCAAGGTAAATTATTGTCGGCGGCCCGACAAAATATAACGGTTATCCCAAGGTTGTCAGGCTAAAGCCTGACCCACATTTACCTTGTCGCCGCCACTGTATCACTGATTGACTGCCAAATACGTGCTGGCAGCAACTGATGCAAATCTTCATTAAGCACAAGCAATTGTTCGCTATGTGCTAACGTGTTGTCATCACATTTCTCTATCAGCTTCTCTTCGCGTAGGTTGGCAATAAACGCAGCGAGTACTTTGCTGTCGAAGAACTCGGGGCTCTTAATGCCGTGCAGTGTGCCTAGGCGCTGTGCTACTGCGGCACTTTTCTTTTCCAGCTCTGATGGGCTTAGGTTTTTCTCTTCACTTAATAAGCCAATCACCAGTGCGTAGCGCAATAGGGTGTTGTGCAGCACTTTGCCTAGCATTTCCAGTGTTGCTTGATTGTCGCCTTCTTTGATCACCTCTAAGCGCTCACCGTCTTGGCGAATGAGGCCTTGGGTGTTAAAGCTGTCGATAATCTTATCAATGTACTCGTCTGTTAATGGCAGTAAGAACCACTCTTTAGCGAATAGTGGATAAAGGCGCTTAACTTGAGCCTTGCACTCGCTGCGAGTAATGCTGTGGTTGTTGAATAGCTGCTGAGCAATCACGCTTGGCACTGCGAACAGATGCAGCACGTTATTGCGGTAATAGTTGAATAAGGTGCGTTCTTTTTCTTTGATGGCGATAATGTCACCGAACTGGTCGTTCACCACGTCAAACTTGTTAAGGGTAAGAGCGTGTTCAAGCAACTCCTGGGCATTTTGCTCTGGTAAGGTGATTTGCTCGCTTAGCGGCGCATCTTTGTGCAGGCGTAAATAAAATGCCATTTGTTCAAGTAGCTGAGGCTTACTCAAAGCAAACTGATCGTTGGTAAGTAAGATGGTTGCCAACAAGTTCACTGAGTTGATCGCCGCAGCACTGTTTATGTTCACCATGATTTCGTCAGCAAGTTTGCTCACTTGTGGTCCTAGCCAGTTTGGTTTTTGCACATCGGTTGGATGAATCGAATCGCGCCAGTCAGGCTGTTGCTCGTTGAGGAATTGATTTACGTTAATTGGCGCACCAAAGTTCACGTTGCCACGTCCATAGTTTTTCAGATTTTTGATCGCCTTGAATACGCCTAATACCGACTCATTTTTCTTATTGTTGCCAGCAAGTTCTTTGAGGTAGGTATTAATTTCCATCACGTGTTCATAGCCAATGTACACAGGCACTATTGAGATTGGGCGGTCTATGCCGCGCAACATTGCTTGAATGGTCATCGCCAGCATGCCGGTTTTAGGCGGCAACAGGTGACCTGTGCGGCTACGCCCGCCTTCGGTGTAAAATTTTACTGAGTAACCTTTAATAAAGAGCTGGCTTAGGTATTCTTTAAATACTGCTGAGTAGAGTTTGTTGCCACTGAAGGAGCGACGAATAAAGAATGCGCCACTGCGACGGAATATCGGCCCCGCAGGGAAGAAGTCAAGGTTAATACCCGCGGCAATATGTGGTGGTACCAGACCTTGATGGTAAATCACATAGGTCAGTAACAAGTAATCCATGTGGCTACGGTGACATGGCACATAAATGACTTCGTGGCCTTTGTCGGTCAGTTCGCGCACTTGCTCTGCATAGCGCACATCAATGCCGTTATACAGCTTGTTCCAGAGCCACGTCAGAATACGGTCGGCCACGCGGATCATAGCGTCAGAATAGTTTGCTGCTATTTCATCAAGTAATCGCAACGCATTTTGGCGCGCTTCTTCATGGCTTAAGCCTTTGGATTTCGCCTCATCAGCAATGGCTTTTTTGATAGTCGGCGATGCCAGTAATGAATTAAATAATGCTTCACGAGAAGGCAGCTTTGGCCCTGTCGCGGCTAATTTTTGACGACGGAAATGCACGCGTGCCACTCGTACCAATTTATGCGGTAACTCGCTGGTATCGACTTTATCGGCAACGAGCCTGTTTAAATCTAGTGGCTGGCTAAAGCGAATGAGGTTGTCGCGACCTGAGAATAGCACCACAAAAATCTTACGAAACCAACTGGGTGTGAGTGAGTGTGAGATTAATGTGCCCACTCCTGGCTTTTCTTTACCCGGATTTCGCCCCCATAAAATAGTGACGGGGATCACCTGAATGTGTTGTTCTGGTGCTTTGGCTAATGATTCAAAAATGGCTTTCCCTTGCGCTAGGGCACAACTTGGGCGACGTTTGCTGCCAAACAATGGTGGTGGGTTTTGAATGCCAATAAAGCGCGAGAGCTCTGTACCTACTAATTGTTGCTCTTCTGTTGGGTCTGGTAGGCCTAATTTGCGGCAAACTTTAGCAAGCGCGGCAATATCGGTACGAGAGTTTAAGCGGCCAATGTAAAATGTGGGTACTGAGGTATCGAGGTCGAACTCGGTAACAGGATGCCCCGGGAGCACTTTAGATTTAACACAAATGGCATTTAGGCAGCGAGCCAAAAAGTTGATGCTGCGATTTAGTAGTTTCATTGACCAATACTCACTTAAACACATTACCTAGGCTGGCAGCCATGCTCGATAACGGATAAGAAACAAAAAGGGGTTGCGCAGACCGCCTTCGATAATTATATGTGCTTTGAGCAACATAGCATCTCTGGGCGGACAGTCCTACAGGATATCAATTTATAACTGGACTGACCATTAACTCTTTGTTCGCTCGCGCCTGTCACTTTAATAATTCTCACGTTCTGGCCCTATTTTAGGGTTTATTTGTGTGGCTTTTATGGAGTAGTCTGTGGCTATGCATGCTGCTAACTCTTTTGTTTAACTATTCGTTTTATGTTGGCACATGCACCTTGCTCGAATTTTAGTCAATCCCTGGGGCTGAATTCTGCGCCACATTGGACAAGGGCGATGCGTTGTTAGGTTGCACCTACATCCCCTTGTCCCGTGTACTTTGTGGCAATTCTTATGTGGGCGGTTATAAAAAACTGTTGCATTTATCACCAATCTCTCTATAATACGCAGACTTTCTTTACCGCAGGCTTCGTGTCTAGGTAGTTGAAAGTTAGATATAGCTTGGATTTCAAGCATAAACAGGAGTTCCGATTTGGAGCTCAATGGTAGAAATAAGAGAACAACCGACTTCTTAGTAGTAAGTAAGTTTCGGGTGTTTTTTTATGCTCTTTTTAAATGCTCTTTTAATTGAGGTTTTAGAATGTCAAATCAACGCATTCGCATTCGCCTAAAAGCTTTTGACCACCGTTTGATTGACCAATCAACGGCGGAAATTGTGGAAACAGCGAAACGCACAGGTGCTCAGGTTCGTGGTCCAATCCCACTTCCTACACGCAAAGAACGTTTCACAGTATTGATTTCTCCGCACGTTAACAAAGACGCGCGTGATCAGTACGAGATCCGCACCCACAAACGTCTGATCGACATCGTAGAACCAACAGACAAGACTGTAGACGCTCTTATGCGCCTAGACCTTGCTGCTGGTGTTGATGTTCAAATCAGCCTGGGTTAATCGGAAGATTAGAGAGGTTTTAGGAAAATGGCATTAGGTCTAGTCGGTCGTAAAGTGGGTATGACTCGCATCTTCACTGAAGATGGCGTATCTATCCCTGTGACAGTTATCGAAGCGACTCCTAACCGTGTTACGCAGATCAAATCTGACGCAACAGACGGTTATAACGCGCTTCAAGTAACCGCAGGCGAGAAAAAAGCTAGCCGTGTAAACAAACCAGCAGCGGGTCACTTCGCTAAAGCTGGCGTTGAAGCGGGTCGCGGTCTGTGGGAATTCCGTCTTAATGGCGGTGAAGGCGACTTTGAAGTTGGTAACGAAATCACTGTTGAAGTATTCAACGAAGTGAGCAAAGTTGACGTTACTGGTACTTCTAAAGGTAAAGGTTTCCAAGGTGGTGTTAAGCGCTGGAACTTCAGCATGCAAGACGCAACTCACGGTAACTCATTGTCTCACCGTGCTCCTGGTTCAATCGGTCAAAACCAATCACCTGGTAAGGTGTTTAAAGGTAAGAAAATGGCCGGTCACATGGGTGCTGAGCGTGTAACTACTCAGAACCTAGAACTAGTACGTGTTGACGCTGAGCGTAACCTGCTTCTAGTTAAAGGTGCAGTACCTGGCGCTATCGGCGGTGACGTTATCGTTAAACCAGCTGTTAAAGCATAAGTCCTGGAGATTTAGTGATGGAATTAGCAATTAAAGACGCTTCAGGCGCTCTTGAAGTTTCCGAAGCTACTTTTGGACGTGAGTTTAACGAAGCATTAGTACACCAAGTAGTTGTTGCTTACGCAGCAGGTGCTCGTCAAGGTACTAAAGCTCAGAAGACACGTTCTGAAGTAAGCGGTGGTGGTAAGAAGCCATGGCGTCAAAAAGGTACTGGCCGTGCACGTGCTGGTACAATCCGTAGCCCAATCTGGCGCAGCGGTGGTGTGACTTTTGCAGCTAAGCCGCAAGATCACAGCCAAAAAGTTAACCGTAAGATGTATCGCGGTGCGATCAAAAGCATCTTATCTGAGCTTGTTCGTCAAGAGCGTTTAGTTGTAGTTGAGAACTTCGGTATCGAAGCTCCTAAGACTAAAGCACTTGTAGCTAAGCTAAAAGAGCTTGAGCTTAAAGACGTACTAATCGTGACAGAAGAAGTAGAAGAGAATCTATTCCTTGCTGCTCGTAACCTATATAAGGTTGACGTACGTGACGTAGCTGGCATCGACCCAGTAAGCCTAATCGCTTTCGATAAGGTTGTTATGACTAAGGGTGCTGTAAAGCAACTTGAGGAGGCGCTAGCATGATCCGTGAAGAACGTCTTTTAAAAGTAATCCTTGCTCCACACATCTCTGAGAAGAGCACTGTATCTGCTGAAGATAACAACACGATTGTTTTCAAAGTACTAAAAGATGCAACTAAAGCTGAAGTTAAAGCAGCTGTAGAAAAGCTTTTTGAAGTAGAAGTAACTGGTGTTCGCACACTTAATGTTAAGGGTAAAACAAAACGTACTGGTATGCGTTTCGGCCGCCGTAGCGACTGGAAGAAAGCCTACGTTACTCTTAAAGAAGGTAGCGAGCTAGACTTTGTCGGCGGCGCCGAGTAATAAGGGGAGTTAGAATTATGGCACTTCAAAAGTGTAAACCAACTTCTGCGGGTCGTCGTCACGTCGTTAAAGTGGTTAACCCTGATCTACACAAGGGTAAGCCATACGCTCCGCTTCTAGAGAAGAACTCTAAAACTGGTGGTCGTAACAACAAAGGTCGTATCACGGTTCGTCATATCGGTGGTGGTCACAAGCATCATTACCGCGTAATTGACTTTAAACGCACTAAAGATGGCATTCCAGCTAAAGTAGAGCGTCTAGAGTATGATCCAAACCGTAGCGCGAACATCGCGTTGGTTTGTTATGCAGACGGTGAGCGTCGTTACATCATCGCTCCAAAAGGTCTTAAAGCAGGTGATCAAATCCAGTCTGGTGTTGATGCACCAATCAAAGCTGGTAACACCTTACCTATGCGCAATATGCCTGTAGGTTCGACTGTACACAACGTAGAGCTTAAACCAGGTAAAGGTGCACAGATTGCACGTTCTGCTGGTGCTTACGTACAAATCCTAGCACGTGAAGGTCAATACGTGACTCTACGTCTTCGTTCAGGCGAAGTTCGTAAAGTACTAGCTGACTGTCGCGCTACTCTAGGTGAAGTAGGTAATGCTGAGCACATGCTACGTTCACTAGGTAAAGCTGGTGCAAACCGCTGGCGTGGTATCCGTCCGACAGTTCGTGGTGTTGCCATGAACCCGGTAGATCACCCACACGGTGGTGGTGAAGGTCGTACTTCTGGTGGTCGTCACCCTGTATCTCCATGGGGCGTACCAACCAAAGGTTACAAGACCCGTAAGAACAAGCGTACTGATAAGTTCATCGTACGTCGTCGTACTAAATAATAGTTGAGGAATAGCCATGCCACGTTCTCTCAAGAAAGGTCCTTTTATTGACCTGCACTTGCTGAAGAAGGTAGAGAAAGCGTTGGAAAGCGGTGACAAGAAGCCAATTAAAACTTGGAGCCGTCGTTCAATGATCATACCTAACATGATCGGATTGACCATCGCTGTCCATAATGGTCGTCAGCACGTTCCTGTGTTTGTCACAGACGAAATGATCGGTCACAAATTGGGTGAATTCGCACCTACACGTACTTATCGCGGCCACGCTGCTGATAAGAAAGCTAAGAAACGTTAATCGGAGGTTATGATGGAAGCATTAGCTAAACACAAATTCGCCTCTGGTTCGGCGCAAAAAGCACGTCTAGTTGCAGACCAAATCCGTGGACTACCGGTAGATCGCGCCCTAGAAATCCTGGCGTACAGCCCTAAGAAAGCGGCTGCATTAGTTAAGAAAGTACTTGAGTCTGCTATCGCGAACGCGGAGCACAACGAAGGTGCTGACATTGATGAGCTTGTAGTAGCGAAAGTATTTGTAGACGAAGGTCCTACAATGAAACGCATCATGCCTCGTGCTAAAGGACGCGCTGACCGCATCCTTAAGCGTACAAGCCACATCACTGTTGTGGTTTCGGATAACTAGGAGATATAAGTAATGGGACAAAAAGTTCATCCTACTGGTATTCGCCTAGGTATCTCTAAACCTTGGGTTTCTACCTGGTACGCGAATACAAAAGATTATTCTGAGCAGCTTTTTGGCGATCACAAAGTACGTTCTTACCTTACTAAGGAACTTAAGAACGCTTCTGTAGCTAAAATCGTTATCGAGCGCCCAGCAAAATCTATCCGTGTAACAATTCACACAGCTCGTCCTGGTGTTGTTATCGGTAAAAAAGGCGAAGACGTTGAAAAGCTACGTCAAGCTGTAACAAAGATCGCTGGTGTACCTGCGCAAATCAATATTGCGGAAGTACGTAAGCCAGAACTTGATGCACAACTAGTAGCTGACGGTATTGCGTCACAGCTAGAGCGTCGTGTTATGTTCCGTCGCGCTATGAAGCGTTCGGTACAAAATGCAATGCGCCTTGGTGCAAAAGGTATCAAAGTTGAAGTAAGCGGTCGTCTAGGCGGCGCAGAAATCGCACGTTCTGAGTGGTACCGTGAAGGTCGTGTACCTCTACACACTCTTCGTGCTGATATCGATTACGCAACTTCTGAAGCTTCAACCACTTACGGCATCATCGGTGTTAAAGTATGGATCTTCAAAGGCGAAGTTATTGGTGGTCTTCCACTAGTACAAGAGCAAGAGAAGCCTGCTAAACGTGGCCCGAAGAAAGCCAAGAAAAGTGCTAAGTAGGAGTAGCGAATAATGTTACAGCCAAAACGTACAAAATTCCGTAAAGTGCACAAAGGCCGCAACCGTGGTCTTGCGCAAAACGGTAACAAAGTAAGCTTCGGTACTTTCGGTCTTAAGGCTACTGGTCGTGGCCGTATGACTGCTCGTCAAATCGAAGCAGCTCGTCGTGCTATGACACGTCACATCAAGCGTCAGGGTAAAATCTGGATCCGTGTATTCCCAGACAAGCCAATCACTGAAAAGCCGCTTGAAGTTCGTATGGGTAAAGGTAAAGGTTCTGTTGAATACTGGGTTGCTGAAATTCAGCCTGGTAAAGTACTTTACGAAATGGAAGGTGTTTCAGAAGAGCTTGCTCGTGAAGCATTCAACCTAGCGTCTCGTAAATTACCATTCAAAACCACTTTTGTAACTCGGACGGTGATGTAATGAAAGCTAGCGAACTTAAAGATAAAAGCGTAGAAGAGCTAAACGCTGAACTTATTGAGCTTCTTCGTGAGCAGTTTAACCTGCGCATGCAAGCGAGCACAGGTCAGCTAGCTCAATCTCATTTGCTACGTAAAGTACGTCGCGATATCGCGCGTGTTAAAACGGTTATTAACCAGAAGGCAGGTGCATAATGAGCGATAAGATCCGTACTCTACAAGGCCGTGTAATCAGCGACAAGATGGACAAGTCTTTCACTGTTGCTGTGGCACGTTACGTGAAGCACCCGGTATACGGTAAATTCATGAAGCGTACTACTAAGTTGCACGTACATGATGAGAACAACACTGCTATGACAGGCGACACAGTTACTATTCGTGAATGTGCTCCTATCTCTAAGACTAAGTCTTGGACACTAGTAGACGTTGTTGAGCGTCCAAAGAAAGCTTAATTTTTAATTAAGTCTATTCGGACCGAAAAAGCCCCGGCAATTGCTGGGGCTTTTTACTTTCTGCCTACTAATCACATAACTCCCTCTTTTTAAATCATAATTATCTACAGCTACCTAGGTGTTGAGTGGCTTAACATGCATTTGCGTCCTACACTTGAAGTATATATTTTGAGCGCATTTATTTTATGGTCCGCATCGTTTTATTTGCAGTCTGTTGCTTGTTGGCACAGGCCGCCTACTCGACACAAACAATACGTTACATAGAGCCTTTCTATGGGAACGATGCCAAGGATAAAAGTTACGTAGCATCGGTACTCAGGCGTGCTGTTGCCATTTCCAATGAGAAATTTGGTGATGTGGAACTTGAAGCACTACCTACGCCGATGTTGCAAGGGCGGCAGTTTCGGGCGCTCGATACGGGTGAAATTGATTTGATGTGGTCTATGACCTCGCGCACGCGAGAGAATAAGGCTTTACCTATTCGAATTCCTGTCACTATGGGACTGATTGGCTTTCGGGTGTTTGTTATCAAAAGTGCGGATCAAGCTCGATTCGCTGAAATAGAAGATATAGCCGAGTTGAAGAAGCTGCTTGCCATTCAGGGGCATGACTGGCCCGATACTGAGATTTTACAAGCCAATGGTTTTAATGTGCACGGTGTTAGTTGGCGCGACAAAATGTATAAACTCTTGGCGCGAAGCCATTATGATTACTTTCCTAGAGGGGTCACAGAAGTGGGTAGAGAGCTCAATGATCTCGATAAAAATCATACTTTAGCGTTGGAGCGTAAGTGGATGTTGTACTACCCCACGGCAACCTACTTTTTTGTCCGCAAGGGCAACACTGAATTGGCTGAGCGTATAGAATGGGGACTTAATCAGATGGTTGACTCCGGGGAGCTCAGACAGATGCTGTTCAGTCACCCCATTCATAAAGACGCCTTGCGCATGGCGCACGTGGAGGGTAGAACATTAGTGGAATTGCGTAACCCAGTCTTGCCTGATAACGCCCCAACTCTAAATCCCAAATACTGGGTCACTTATGAAGAGTTAGTGCAATATGCCTATTAACAGCGCTCAGGTGATTGAGCCACATGATAGATGTTGGATAATTAAAGTGAGTCGTACATGAAATTTGTCCCTCAGTTAGTAGTATGGCTAATGATGCTATGTTTTACGTCGATGAGTTATGCGCAAGAGCCGGTAATTCGCTTCATTGAACCTGTTTACGAAGGAAGCCTCGAACAGAAAAGTTATCCAGCTACTTTGTTAGCGAGAATTGTTGAGTTGACTGAACAAAAATTTGGTCCAATTACGTCAAACCAAGCTACTCACCTATGCTTCAGGGACGTCAATTTAGAGCGCTAGAAAATGGTCATATTGACGTTTTCTGGTCTATGACATCTCAACAACGTGGAAACGAGGCGCTTGCGATTAAAATACCAACCGCAATGGGGTTAATGGGGTATCGTGTGTTGGTGATCAGAAATAATGAGCAACAGCGCTTTGCTAGTTTGCACTCAGCAAGTGAGCTAAAACAGATGCTCGCGCTACAAGGACATGACTGGCCTGATACGGATATTTTATTAGCTAATGGATTCGATGTGCATGGAGTAAGTTGGAGTGACAAAATGTACCGTTTGCTCAGCAACAGCCATTTCGATTACTTTCCACGTGGGCTATTAGAAGTTGCCCATGAATTACGAGACTTTGACACAGAACAGGCGTTAGCCTTGGAACAGCGCTGGCTTCTTTATTACCCAACGGCGATGTACTTTTTTGTGGCTAAGAGTAACGCCCATTTAGCGGCACGAATCGAATATGGGTTAGAGCGCTTAGCTGAATCTGGGGAATTGAAGTCATTACTATTGAATCACCCCCATCATAAAGATGCATTGAAAATTGTTCGACTCAAAGGCAGAGAATTGATTCACTTAAGAAATCCATTACTACCAGAATCAGTTCCATTATTGACGCCTCTATACTGGTTAACGTTAGAAGACCTAATCGAAAATCAAACCAATGAATAGTAAAAAGGCCGCGTAAGCGCGACCTCTGATATACTTACTTGAGCATTTTCCTCAGTACGTACTGTAATATGCCGCCGTGTTTGTAATACTCCCACTCTTTAGGGGTATCAATGCGGATATCAGCATTAAAGCGTATTTCATTGGCATCATTGTCGGTGGCAATGACAACGAGCTCTTTTGCTTTATCCACCAAACCTGTAATGGTGAATGTCTCCTCGCCACTTAAATTGAGCTCTTCATGTCCCTCACTCTCTTTGAACTGCAAGGGCAATATGCCCATACCGATAAGATTTGAGCGGTGGATCCTCTCAAAGCTCTTTGCAATGACTGCCTTGACGCCCAATAGTAGAGAGCCTTTTGCGGCCCAGTCTCGTGACGAGCCAGTACCATATTCAGCACCAGCAAGAACCACTAGGGGAATGTCGTTCTTTTGATACTGCATTGCCGCATCGTAAATACTGGCAATATCACCCTCTGGTTGGGTGCGAGTTATGCCACCTTCTGTGCCAGGCGCTAACTGATTGCGTAATCGGACATTAGCAAAGGTACCGCGTATCATCACTTCATGATTCCCGCGACGTGAACCGTAGGAATTAAACTGGCCAGGGGAAACACCATGCGCTTGTAAGTACTCACCAGCTGGTGCATCAGCTTTAATGGAGCCCGCTGGGGAAATGTGATCTGTTGTCACCGAATCCCCCAATTTCGCCAAACAACGCGCACCTTCAATGGTTGGGATACCCGGTGGCTCGATACCCATATCATCGAAAAATGGTGCGCGGCGAATATATGTTGATGCGTCATTCCATTCGTAACGTTTTGCTTGTGGCACGCTAATATCTCGCCAACGCTCGTCTCCTTTATACACATCGGCATAACTTTTGGCGAACATCTCCTTAGTTACCGTTGATTTAACCAAATCGGCTACTTCTGTAGCGCATGGCCAGATGTCTTTTAAGAAAACGTCGTTGCCATTTTTATCTTGTGCAAGCGGTTCGTTGTATACATCGATATCGGTTCTACCAGCAATGGCATAGGCCACCACCAAAGGCGGCGATGCGAGGAAATTCATTTTGACGTCTTGGTGAATTCGGCCTTCAAAATTTCGATTCCCAGAGAGGATAGAGCTGACGACTAATTTATGCTCCGTAATTGCCGCTTGGATCTCTTCGGGTAAAGGACCTGAGTTGCCTATACATGTTGTACATCCATAACCAACAAGATTAAAGCCTAGCTCTTCGAGGTCATCCATTAATTGAGCTTGAATGAGGTAATCGGTGACTACTTGAGAGCCTGGTGCCAGCGAGGTTTTTACCCAAGGTTTGACTTCAAGTCCTAGTTCTTTTGCCTTTTTTGCTACTAAGCCAGCCGCCAAAATGACACTTGGGTTTGAGGTGTTGGTGCAGCTTGTAATTGCCGCTATTACACAAGCACCATCGCTGAGTTCGAAATCTTGGCCGTTATAGTGTACTTTCGCTACACCAGTTACTTGCGCTGCATTGTCTGATTGTGCTGGTTGCCCACCCTCAGAGACAATACGTGCTTCTTGCTCGTCAGCCAATGCATTTTGTTGTGCTCTTTCGTCTTGAAAATTCACCAGATGCTGACGTATCACTGCCCCAGCTTCATCAAGTGCAATTCTATCTTGTGGTCGCTTGGGACCGGCAAGGCTAGGCACCACCTGGCTCAAGTCAAGCTCCATGGTGTCTGTATACATGGGCTCATCACCTTGCTCGCGCCACATTCCTTGATGTTTCGCGTAAGCTTCAATCAAGTTAATTTGCTCATTACTACGATTCGTGAGTTTTAAGTACTCAATGGTTTCTTGATCAATCGGGAAGATGCCGCACGTGGCACCATACTCGGGAGCCATGTTGGCGATAGTTGCGCGATCTGCCAACGGTAAATCGCTAAGGCCATCCCCATAGAATTCCACGAATTTACCAACAACTCCTTTTTGTCGCAGCATTTGTGTCACTGTTAGCACTAAATCTGTTGCTGTGGTGCCTTCAGGCAGCGCGCCTTTGAGTTTAAAGCCAATCACTTGTGGGATGAGTAAACTGATAGGCTGCCCAAGCATCGCTGCTTCAGCTTCAATGCCACCGACACCCCAACCGAGTATGCCCAGACCATTGATCATGGTGGTGTGAGAGTCCGTTCCTACTAGGCTATCTGGATACGCAAACGTATGACCATCTTGGCTATTTTCAAATACGACCCGTGCTAAGTATTCGAGGTTTACTTGGTGAACGATCCCCGTGGCCGGAGGGACGACTTTGAAGTTATCAAAAGCTGTTTGACCCCAACGTAGAAATTCATAACGTTCTTTGTTGCGTTGGTACTCTAGTTTGGCATTAAGGTCGAAGGCGCCATCTTTGCCAAAGCTATCGACCTGAACAGAATGGTCAATCACGAGTTCAGCGGGCGAGAGTGGATTAATTCTACTTGGATCGCCGCCGAGTCTTTCCATTGCATCGCGCATCGCTGCTAAATCTACTATTGCGGGAACGCCGGTAAAGTCCTGCATCACTACACGTGCCGGAGTAAATGCCACTTCTTTGGATGGAGTTGCTTTGGGATCCCAATTCAAAAGCGCTTGTATGTCATCAGCAGTAATATTCTCTGCATCTTCATGGCGCAGTAAATTTTCGAGCAGTATTTTTAAGGAAAAGGGTAGTCTCTGCGCCTTTGCGCCCAGTTTTTTTAATGAGTGAATATGGTATTGCTTGGCATTGACGGTGAGTTGGTCAAGCGTATTAAAGCTGTTCTTCATTCAAATCCCCTTTGTTGTTTTGTACTTACTATGCACAGGCGTATCCTGTGATATCGAGTACAAAGTCTTAGGTGACTATAACCTAGCCACCTTTAAGAGCTTGGGGGGAAGTGCGTATTTTTCAAGCTATTTTCACCATGGTTTTGGCAAAGCGCTTTGCATAAGTGCTAAGGGGTTGGGCGATTAGCCAAAAGAAATCGGCTTTCTACCGGTATTTTCGTCGCGGTTTGAGGTTTTTTTCTTTGCTTTTTTAGCCGCCGCTTCTTTAGGCACTGCTTGTGCGGCTTTTTGTTTAGGAGCTTTAGCTTGTTTGTGTGAGCTCTCCTTTATTTGCTCACGCTGAACCATGTTTTCTGCTGCACTCAACAAGAAGTTTTCGCCGTCAAAATGCACCGTGTCACCCGCATACAGCTTCTTGCGTTTTTGGGTGCACAGTTCACCGTTTACACCCACATAGCCGTCGGCAATCATCAGTTTGGCGTGACCACCACCCTCAGCAAGGTCAAGCACCTTTAATAGCTTACACAGCTCAATAGGTTCTTCTTCTAACTGTACTTCAATAAATTCGTCTTGCATCTTGGTGAAATTCTTTTACCTCTTGTACCTTGCATTATACCCCAGCTTTGCACTAGTGTGGGTTTATTCGCACCGCCATGAGGCAAAACTTTTTTGTTTCGCGGTGGTCTAAAACCCCAAAGTATAAGAATAATAACCAGCAACAGCTACTTACCATAAGTGGTGTGAAATTTGCTGTCCAAGCTAATTAAAGCAGTAATCGATTTAGCGGGAGAGAAACATGGGCGCAAGACAAAGTGTATTTGAAGAGTTCCTAAATAATAGATTCGCTGACCATTGCAGCGCAGAACAAGTGCGTTTGGCTATCGCAGAGGCGATTAAACACGCGCAGAATAAAACAGAGCAGTATTTTGAGCTGCTTTCGAAATTTAATGATAACCACAGTCGTGTGTTGTATCACAATCCAAGCTCAGAGCCTGAATTGGTATTTTACCATCACAAGCTGTTTAAAGAGGTTACCTATGAAAAGGCCAGCGTACATGCGTGGGCAAAAAAATGGGGTGTTGAGTTAACTTTATAAACAGCCAGATATAAAAAAAGCAGCGAAAGCTGCTTTTTCATTTTATGGGTTATGAACGTAGTGCACTGACGATAAAGAATGGGTTGAGGTAGCTTTCTTTTTGGTTGTACTTTAATGGCTCACCGTCAATGTTGGTGACCTTTGCGCCGGCAATTGCCGCAACAGCATGGCCAGCACCTGTATCCCATTCACTCGTAGGGCCCAAACGCGGATAAATATCTGCAGTACCTTCAGCGACCAAGCATAGCTTTAATGAGCTGCCCTTAGGCACCATGTCAACTTCTTCAAACTGCTCAAGGAAGCTAGCAAGTTGTTCAGAAGGGTGAGAGCGGCTGCCTACAACGCGTATAAGACCGTTGTTCTCTTTTTCTGTCACTTTGAGCTCAATACGCGCTTCGCCTTCTTGTTTGAAAGCACCGATGTACTTTGCTGCTAAATAGCTTACATCTAATGCTGGGGCATCAACCACGCCTAAAACTGGTTCACCATTGTCAATGAGTGCAATGTTAATAGTGAACTCACCATTTTTCTTGATGAACTCTTTTGTGCCATCGATGGGGTCTACTAACCAATACGTTTGCCAGTTTTTACGTTCTTCCCAACTAATAGATGCGCTCTCTTCACTCAGAATAGGTAGATTGGGTGTCAGTTCTTTGAGGCCAGCAACGATCACCTTGTGAGCGGCCAGATCAGCATCCGTAACTGGGCTTTTATCGTCTTTATATTCAACGTTAAAGTCTTTGTTATAGATGGTCATTGCAGCTTGCCCCGCGTCGCGGGCCAACTGTAATACTTGCTCTAGCAGCTCTGGAGAAGTCATTATTTATCCTATGATGTGGTTGGTTTTTAGGTGGTTAAGTAGCTTTGCTACACACTCTTCAATGGATAGCTCAGCGGTATTCACACTGAGCTCGGGATGTAAGGGTATCTCATAATCTGAATCAATACCCGTGAAGTGGGCAATTTCACCAGCGCGGGCCTTTTTATATAAGCCTTTTGGGTCGCGCTGCTCACATGTAGCTATGGGAGTGTCGAGATACACTTCAATAAATTCACCGTCTTCAACAAGACTGCGAACCATGTCTCGCTCTGCTTGGAATGGGGAGATAAATGCCGTTAAAACGATAAGACCCGCATCAACCATGAGCTTCGCGGTTTCGCCAACGCGGCGAATATTTTCTTTGCGATCGGCATCAGTAAACCCTAAGTCGCCACATAAACCGTGGCGTACATTATCACCGTCAAGTAAATATGTTTTATGGCCTAGCTCATGCAACGTATTTTCAAGTGCGCCTGCGATGGTGCTTTTACCTGAACCAGAAAAGCCAGTGAACCAAATGATGCAGCTTTTGTGGCCATTGCCTTGCTGTCTTTTGTGTTTATCGACACCATGGCGGTGCCAAACTATGTTCTCATCCATTGCTTATACTCGAAATTAAAATGGGAATACGACGTTTATCAAGCTCAAAACCACAGCCGCATAGGCGAGTGACATCAGCACGCCGATACGCGCAAAATCAGTGAATCGATATTGTCCTGCATTCATTACTATCATATTGGTTTGATAGCTATAAGGGCTAATGAATGCGGCACTAGCGCCATAGGCAACCACCATCGCAAATGGCATCACATTCACATCCAAAGAAGTGGCAAGGCCATATGCAAGTGGAAACATCAATGCGGCCGCAGCGTTATTGGTGATCAATTCGGTCAGTATCACTGTGAGGATATAAACCACGACTAAAGCCATAAAAGGCGTGAACGCACTATGAGTAGCGAGCCACTGCTGTAATGCTTCAGCTGCACCTGAACCTGTGAATGCATTAGCAAGCCCAAGCGCTGATGCAATGATGACAATGAGCTCAAATGGAAAACGACGCTTAAGTTCTTGACCGTCAAGTACCTTAGTTGCCAGTAATAAGGCGACGAATAACAGTAAGCTTTGTACTAGAGGCATCATCCCCGTTGTTGCCAGCGCTATGACTGCGGCAAAGCCACCCAGCAGGGCTGCTTCACCTTTTTTGCTTTGTGCTTTGTCAACCTGATGTTCACTGACGAAATAAAAGTTTTTGTCGAGGTTTTTACGGTTTTGGAAATCAGGACCCACCGCCAGCATAAAGCGATCGCCTGGTCGCACAGTCACTTCTCCCAACTTGCCAGATAGGCGCTCGCCATTGCGGTGAATTGCAACGACTGCGGCATCAAATTTAGCGCGAAAACCAACTTGCTTGAGTGTTCGGCCAACGAGTGCGGAGGTGTGAGTAACAATGACTTCTTGAAGGTTTGAGCTCAAAAGACCATTGCTGTCGGCGAATAGCGTTAATCCAGGAATGCGTTGCAAAGCGCTGACACTGTTGGCATTGCCTGTAAATATCAGCTTATCCCCTGCGCGGACTTTATTTTCAGGTCGAACCGGACTAATAAGTCGTTTCTCGCGCACTATCTCTACTAAAAAGAGTGAGTCCAAGTCACGCAAGCCATTACTCTCAATGGTTTTCCCAACCAGAGGTGAATCAGGGTTGACCTTTGCTTCAAGCAGGTATTTCTTGTGTTCACCTTCTACTCGCGGGTAATTTGGCAGCAGTTTATGGCATGCGATAAGCACCACAATACCCACCAAGGTGAGTGCTAATCCAATCGGTAAAAAGCTAAACATGGCCAAACTGACGCCGTCGTACTGCTGTGTAAAGCTGGCAACGATTAGGTTTGTTGAGGTGCCGACCAACGTAGTGGTGCCACCTAAAATCGCGGCATAGGATAATGGGATTAATAACTTAGAAGGTGCATGGTGCTTGTTTCGCGTCAAAGGACCCACTAAAGAAGCAACAACTGCGGTATTGTTCAAAAATGCTGAAGCAGCTGCTGTTATGGTGCTGACTTTAACCAGACTCACGGGTAAAGACGGGGAAACAATACGTTTTGCGAGCACCTGTAGTAGCGAAGTGCGTTCAAGGGCAATGGACACCAGCATGAGTAATACCAGTATCACCAAGCCCGTATTCGTAAAGTTATTGAGTAAAGTTGGAGTATCAAGATACCCCAACATATAGCAGCCTAACAATGCAGCGAAAAACAGGGCGGCAGGGCGCGCATGTGTTAGCACTAACGCTAAAAACAAGCCTGTAATAATCGCTACATAAAAGACTGCATCCATGTTTATTTCAACTTACTGATATCGATTGCTTGCCAATGCGGGAAGTGCTTTCTTACTAACGCATTGAATTCTAATTCAAGTTCACTGAACTGATTGTGCGCAACCTTATCGGTTTGTGCAAGTACTTGCTCTACCATGCCCGCACCTACAGTGAGATTAGATAGGCGGTCAATGAGGATAAATGCGCCTGTCTCTTTGTTGTTGCGGTATACATCGGCTAGCACCGGCTCTGTTAACTCAACTGTTACGATGGCAATTTCATTGAGTTGCAAATTGTCAGCTTGACCATGCGCGAGCGTATTTACATCAATGGTATAGTCAATACGCGAGATGACTGCAGCGGTCTTCTTAGCGCCAATTTTGAGGAAATAGGTTTTGCCAATGACTAATGGTTCTTCATGCATCCATACCAACTTTGCTTGCAGTTGATTGCTTGGCGTTGACTTAGATGCTGCAGGAACAATGACATCGCCACGACTGATATCAATTTCATCATTTAATGTCATGGTGATTGCTTGGCCCGCTTCAGCGGTATCTAGATTGCCATCAAAAGTAACCAACTCTTTGATACTCGAAGTCTTGCCTGAAGGTAGAACTTTCACTGCATCACCCACTTTGAACTCACCAGAGGTGATGGTGCCTTGGAAACCTCGGAAATCTAAGTTTGGACGCACCACATATTGCACTGGCAGACGTGGTTCAAAACCATTGTTTGTTGCCGCGGCTGGTGAGTCTTCAAGTAACTCTAGAAGAGGTTTGTCTGTGTAATAAGGGGTGTGCTCTGAGCGAGAAACTACATTGTCGCCTTTAAGCGCAGACATAGGCACGAATTTGATGTTTTGTACGTTCAATTGTTCAGCGAACTTCAGATAGTCAGCTTTGATTTTCTCGTACACAGATTCATCGAAATCGACTATGTCCATCTTGTTGATAGCAACTACAAACTGTTCAATACCTAATGAGTCACAGATAAAGCTGTGGCGCTTGGTTTGCACTTGCACACCGTAGCGCGCATCAACGAGGATGATCGCCAAGTCGCTGGTTGAAGCACCGGTTACCATGTTGCGCGTGTACTGCTCGTGTCCTGGTGTGTCGGCAATAATGAACTTGCGCTTGGCCGTTGAGAAATAGCGATAGGCCACGTCAATGGTGATCCCTTGTTCGCGCTCAGCTTGTAAGCCATCTACCAGCAGTGCTAGGTCGAGTTCTTCACCCGCATTACCGACTTTTTCGTTGTCTTTGTGCAATGCAGCAAGTTGGTCTTCATAAATTTGGTGGCTGTCGTGTAATAAGCGCCCGATGAGTGTTGATTTGCCATCATCCACGCTACCACACGTCAATAAGCGCAGCAGGCTTTTGTCTTGTTGGCGTGATAAATACGCTTCAATGCCTAATTCTTTTACTTCATTTGCTGTTGCTGACATTTAGAAATACCCCTCACGTTTTTTCTTCTCCATCGACCCTGCTGAGTCATGGTCTATCACTCGCCCTTCGCGCTCAGATGATGTCGACAGCAACATTTCTTCGATAATTCCAGTGAGTGTGTTAGCGCGCGATTCAACTGCGCCGGTCAGTGGATAACATCCTAGAGTACGAAAACGCACAGACTTCATTTGTGGCTGCTCACCTTCGTTCAGAGGCATGCGCTCGTCATCAACCATGATGAGGGTGCCGTTGCGCTCGACTACTGGGCGCTCTTGTGCCAAGTACAAAGGCACGATTTCGATATTTTCTTGATAGATGTATTGCCAGATATCAAGCTCAGTCCAATTTGATAGCGGGAACACGCGAATGCTTTCACCCTGGTTTACTTCGCTATTGTAGGTATTCCAGAGCTCTGGGCGCTGGTTTTTGGGATCCCACCTGTGGTGCTTATCACGGAATGAGTAAACACGCTCTTTAGCGCGAGATTTCTCTTCATCACGACGTGCGCCACCAAACGCAGCGTCAAAACCATATTGGTTTAGCGCCTGCTTCAAGCCTTGAGTTTTCATGATATCTGTATGCTTAGATGAACCGTGCACAAACGGGCTGATATTCATCGCTAACCCTTCAGGGTTTTTGTGCACAATGAGGTCAAAACCATACTCTTTCGCTAAGCGGTCACGAAACTCAATCATTTCGCGAAACTTCCAGTTGGTGTCAACGTGCAGCAAAGGGAAAGGTATCTTTGCTGGGAAAAATGCTTTTCGTGCTAAATGAAGTAACACCGATGAATCTTTACCTATGGAGTAAAGCATTACGGGGTTATCAAATTCAGCCGCGACTTCGCGAATGATTTTGATGCTTTCAGCTTCTAACTGCTGAAGATGTGTTAATGCCATAGCTTGGTACCTACCTAAACGCTAAATTTTATTCTGAAAATGTTAAACCATTTCTGTTAACGGCTGAGCGAAGCTGCTGGTTTGCGCTTGCTGTGAGAACCACGCTAACTGATGATGTAAAGAAGCAACTTCGCCAACGATAAGTAGTGCAGGGGACTGGATTGCGTGCGTTTGCACCAAGTTATCCAGCTCAACAAGTGTACCTGTCACCACACGTTGTGATTTGCGCGTACCATTTTCGATGATGGCGACGGGCGTATCTGCGCCGCGCCCGTGCTTAATAAGTTGTTCTTTAATTTCAGGGGATTTCATGACCCCCATGTAAATAGCTAAAGTCTGTTGTGGCTTGGCCAGTGACTGCCAATCTAAGTCTTGCCCCTCTTTTCGGCAATGACCTGTCACAAATTGAATACTTTGGGCATGGTTGCGATGAGTCAGAGGAATACCTGCATACGCGCTACATCCTGCAGCTGCGGTGATCCCAGGCACAATTTGATACTTGACGCCATGTTGGGCCAGCACCTGCACTTCTTCACCACCACGGCCATAAATAAATGGATCGCCCCCTTTGATGCGACACACTTTTTTACCTTGTTGTGCCAGCTCCACCAACATCTCATTGGTGCGCTCTTGTGGCACGCTGTGATCACCTGCGCGTTTACCGACACAAATGAGATCGGCGTCGCGGCGCACCAGTTCCATAATTTCATCAGAGACTAGGTAGTCGTACACCACTACGTCGGCTTGTTGCATCAGTTGCAGCGCTTTTAGTGTTAATAACTCCGGATCGCCCGGACCTGCTCCTACTACATACACTTCACCTTGCGGTTGAGCAGTACCAGTGAGCATGTTTTGCAGTTCATTATATGCCGCGTCATGATTGCCTTTTTGCACTTCACTGACGACATTGGAATCAAATACACGTTCCCAGAACTGACGACGATCGGCGAAATGTTTAAAACGCGCTTTGACTTGGTTACGAAAACGACCCACTAATTGTGCTAATGGACCGATATGTTGCGGTACTAGGGTTTCAAGCTTCTCGCGTAAGCGTCTTGCCAAAACTGGCGCTGTACCAGCGCTGGAAATAGCAATAGTAATTGGGTTGCGATCAACAATTGATGGGAAAATAAAACTGCACTTGGGTTGATCATCCACCACATTAACAAAAATATTGCGCTGCTGTGCCGCGTCATGCACCTGAGCATTAACGATGTCGTTATCTGTAGCCGCAATCACCAGCATGTGACCGTCAATGTGAGCGTCATTAAAAAAATCTTCAACAAGCGTAACCTTGCCCTGTTGTTGCAATGCGTGTAGCTCGTCACAAAATGCTGGGGCTATCAGTGTTAGTTTGGCACGCGCCTTTAACATTGCACTGGCTTTGCGAAGCGCAACATCGCCACCACCGACTATAAGTACCGGCTTATCATCTAATTTTGTAAAAATGGGCAAATATTGCACTGGGTTACCGCCTGATTCGTCAAAACAAAAACGCATATCTATTACTACGCGAACAGGAGCAAAGAATAAAGGGCCTGATATCGGTTAAAAAATAATTTGTTCCAAGCTTATATAACTAAAAGTTATATGCTGACTTTTGAAATGGCTTAAGGCAATAAAAACAAGGGGTCATGCAGGTTATTCAATTTAGAACTTGCATAGAAGTATTCACCCTAAGGGCAATGTTTGATCTCAATGCCGTTATCTATGCAATAAAGGGTGCTAGTATTGCCAAAGACCACAAGGAGATTCATAGATGACAAGTGTAAATACTGTGGCGGGTGATGCACAGCTTGCTTTGGCATGCTTGGACTTCACGCGATTGAACGAACAAGATGATGAACAAGCAATAATAAGTTTTCTCGATCAGCTGCGTGTGAATAAGCCACTTCCTGCGGCTATTTGTGTTTACCCTCAGTGGTTGAAGCTCGTGTGCGACTATATGAATGCGCATTTATCAGCGCCGATAAGCTTGGCTACCGTCACCAACTTTCCAAGTGGTGAGCAGCCATTGCATGAAGTGCTTGAGCAGACCCAACGAGCACTTGAACTCGGAGCCAATGAAATTGATTTAGTATTGCCATACAAGGCCATGCTCGCATCAGATGAGCCCCTGGCGCTGAAGTATGTGCGCAACAGCAAGGAAGTGTGCCAAGGTCGGGCAAAGCTCAAAGTGATTATTGAAAGTGGTGAGTTGCCAATTCAGAGAGTGGCTTTGGCAACTCGTATCGCCATAGAAGGTGGAGCAGACTTTGTAAAAACCAGTACCGGGAAGGTACCCGTGAATGCCACCTTGGAGGCGGTAGAGGTTATGCTTGAGGAAATTAAGCGTAGCGACGAAACAGTGGGCCTGAAAGTATCCGGAGGAGTTAAGACGTTACAGCAAGCTCAGGAATATATGCAGCTGGTAGCTTCTATGATGGGGAAAGAATGGATCACGCCAAATCATTTTAGATTTGGCGCATCATCACTACTTGAGGAACTATACGCGGTACTATGAGCGACAGTGAAATTGAAAAATTAAAACTGGAGCATGAGGCCGCGCGATTATTTCTGCGCGCTTATGAGCGCAAGTATCACACCCCAATGCGCCACATTTGGCACAATGAGCCAGCTAAGCCAGACGTAAGTTGTTACATGGACAACGAGCGCCTTGATATTGAGATTGCGCACCTGTACGCCAATGAGCACGAAGCGATGGCCGTGCTTGGGCGCCCCCTTAACTTGGATATTCAGCGTCAACTCGCACAACTTGCCCTTAATGCCGGTAGTGAACAACTGCATGTGGCGCTGACAAGGCTGCTAGCAGCGAAAGCAACGAAACGTTATGACAGCCAAAGGGTGTGGTTATTGATCCGTAACGCCAGCACCTTGTGGCATCATGATGATTTTGTTAAAACCATCGGTGATATTGATGTCCCTCAGGGCCATGTATTTGAGCAAATTTGGCTGCTCAGTGATTGGCATGCGAAGGAAACGCCCATATTACTATGGTCAAAAGATAATAATCAGACATAATTTTCTTTGTGCTTAGCTTTTACTCTTGTGTTAACGCGCTTGGTCAGTATAATGGGCATCCACTTTGCAGGGGCGTAGTTCCAATTGGTAGAACAGCGGTCTCCAAAACCGACGGTTGGGAGTTCGAATCTCTCCGCCCCTGCCACTTTTCAATGTGCAAGTCTAAGTCTAAAAATCTGTTTTAAAAGCAAGTTTTTAAGGTTAGATTTGGATAGATTTACCCTGTCGCGTGACGGGGTTGTTGTGTCTGTATTTAGGGTGTCAGGAATTATGAGTGCAAATGTAGAAACCCCGTCAAGCTCGATGGACATGGTTAAGTGGGTATTCGCTATCGCGTTACTAGCAGCGGCAGTTGTAGGTAACACAATGTTCGTTGAACAGTCGGTGTTAATCAGAGCGATCGGCGTAGTTGCAGCAGTTGCAATTGCATTGGGTGTAGCAGCGACGACTGAAAAAGGTCGTACGTTTATCGCCTTCGCCAAAGAAGCGCGTATCGAAGTACGTAAAGTTGTTTGGCCAACGCGTCAAGAAACAACACACACAACGTTCATCGTAATGATTGCTACAGTTATCATGGCGCTAATCCTATGGGGATTGGATGGAATTTTATTCCGAGTAGTAGGCTTTTTAACTGGATTGGAGATCTAGTCCCATGACGGAAGAGAACAAAGAAAAGAAATTACGTTGGTATGTAATTCAAGCTTTCTCAGGCTTTGAGAAGCGTGTTGCACAAACCATCAAAGAGCACATCAAGATCCAAGGTCTTGAAGACAGCTTTGGTGAAGTGCTAGTGCCTACTGAAGAAGTAGTAGAAATGCGCGCAGGTCAAAAGCGCAAATCAGAGCGTAAGTTCTTCCCAGGTTACGTCCTGGTGGAAATGGACATGAATGACGAAAGCTGGCACCTAGTGAACAGCACACCACGTGTGATGGGTTTCATTGGTGGTACATCAGATCGCCCTGCGCCAATCAGCAAAAAAGAAGCGGACCGCATTCTTAACCGTCTGCAAGAAAATGCAGAAGCGCCGAAGCCAGCTACTCTGTTTGAAGCAGGTGAAGTGGTTCGCGTTGTTGATGGTCCATTTGCTGACTTCAACGGTGTTGTTGAGGAAGTGGATTACGAGAAGAGCCGCTTGAAAGTATCTGTACTTATCTTCGGTCGTTCTACTCCTGTTGAACTTGAGTTCGGTCAAGTAGAACAAGATAAGTAATTTGTCTATTTAAACGACAAAACCATATTGTCAAAGGCCGCTGATTAACTTATAATCAGCGGCCTTTTTGCATTCAGCGCTTGTCGGTGGCTGTAAAAAGAGTATTAAATTTTTAAACTGGGAAGCCGCTTGAGTACGCGTCCTCGCGCGCACGAGGCTAAGACCCACCTAACGAGGTATAATCATGGCTAAAAAAGTTGAAGCTTTAATCAAGCTACAAGTTGCTGCTGGTATGGCTAACCCTAGTCCACCAGTAGGTCCTGCTCTAGGTCAACACGGTGTAAACATCATGGAATTCTGTAAAGCGTTCAACGCTCGTACAGAGTCTCTAGAGAAAGGTGCTCCGGTACCAGTAATCATCTCTGTTTACAGCGATCGTTCATTCACGTTTGAAATGAAGACTCCACCTGCTGCTTACCTTCTTAAGAAAGCTGCGGGCATCAAGTCTGGTTCAGGCCGTCCTAACACTGAGAAAGTAGGTACTGTTACTCGTGCTCAACTAGAAGAAATCGTTGAGATGAAGAAACCAGACCTTACAGCGGCTGATATGGACGCTGCAGTACGCACAATCGCAGGTTCTGCGCGTGCAATGGGCTTGAACGTAGAGGACTAAGATAATGGCAAAACTAACTAAACGTATGCGTACTATCCGCGAGAAAGTGGATGTAACTAAAGATTACGAAATCAACGAAGCTGTTGCACTTCTTAAAGAGCTAGCAACTGCTAAGTTCGTTGAAAGTGTTGACGTTGCTGTTAACCTTGGTATCGACGCACGTAAATCTGACCAAAACGTACGTGGCGCAACAGTTCTTCCTCACGGTACTGGCCGTGACGTTCGCGTAGCTGTATTCACTGCTGGTGCAAATGCAGACGCTGCGAAAGAAGCTGGTGCTGACATCGTAGGTATGGAAGATCTTGCTGAACTAGTTAAGAAAGGCGAGATGAACTTCGACGTAGTTGTTGCTTCTCCAGATGCAATGCGCGTTGTTGGTCAACTAGGTCAAATCCTAGGTCCACGTGGTCTTATGCCAAACCCTAAAACTGGTACTGTAACTCCTAACGTTGCAGAAGCAGTTAAAAATGCTAAAGCAGGTCAGGTTCGCTACCGTAACGACAAGAACGGTATCGTTCACACGACTATCGGTAAAGTGGACTTCACTACTGAGCAACTACAACAGAACCTTGAGTCTCTAATTGTAGCGCTTAAGAAAGCTAAGCCTTCTCAAGCAAAAGGTACTTACATCAAGAAAGTAAGCATCTCTACTACAATGGGCGCAGGTGTTGCTGTTGACCAAAATACTCTTAACACGCAAGTATCGTAATTTAAGAGTTTACGTGGCGCGAAATTTGTACTATAATTTCGCGCCATTTTGTTGAGAAATTTTCTCAACAATAAAAGAATTCGGGTTGAAGCTAAATTTTCGAATTTAGCTTCCGTCCAAGACCGTAGGTGCAGTGATTCATTGCTTAATTTCCTACGTAGACGGTGTGAATCCCAGCTAGATTTTTCCTAATCTTCTGGCTCTCGCCGTAACAAGCAGCTCCACTTAATGACGAGTGGGGTAGAGTAAAACTGAGGGATGGAAGTTCCTCACAACCAGGAGTAACACCCATGGCTTTAAATCTTCAAGACAAAAAAGCAATTGTTGCTGAAGTCAACGAAGCTGCCAAAGGTGCTCTATCTGCAGTTGTTGCAGATTCTCGTGGTGTAACTGTAGACGCTATTACAGCCCTTCGTAAAGAAGCGCGTGAAGCTGGTGTATGGATGAAAGTTGTTCGTAACACCCTAGCTCGTCGTGCTGTTGAAGGTACTGATTACGAGTGTCTTACTGAGTCACTAGTAGGCCCAAGCCTAATCGCTTTCTCTTCTGAGCACCCAGGTGCTGCAGCGCGTATCTTTAAAGATTTCGCTAAGAAGCACGAAGCGTTTGAGCTTAAAACGGCTGCTTTTGACGGTGCTGTAGTTGATGTAGACATGCTTGCTAAGCTACCTACATACGACGAAGCAGTTGCACGTCTAATGAGCGCTATGAAAGAAGCTTCTGCGGGCAAGCTGGCAAAAACTCTTGCTGCAGTTCGCGACCAGAAACAAGAACAAGCTGCTTAATTTTTATTTATAAGCTATTGTTCTTTATCGGTGTATTGAATTTAATGAACCTTAGGGTTCGAGATTATTAGGAAATTTACAATGTCTGTAACTAAAGACCAAATCCTTGACGCTATTGCTGAAATGTCAGTAATGGAAGTTGTTGAACTAGTTGAAGCAATGGAAGAAAAATTCGGCGTAACTGCAGCTGCTGCTGTTGTTGCTGCTGGTCCAGCTGAAGCTGCTGAAGAAAAGACTGAGTTCGACGTAATCCTAGCTGCTGCTGGCGGTAACAAAGTTGCTGCTATCAAAGCTGTACGTGGCGCAACAGGTCTTGGCCTTAAAGAAGCTAAAGCTCTTGTTGAATCAGCTCCTGCACCAATCAAAGAAGGTGTATCTAAGGAAGAAGCTGAAGCACTTAAGAAAGATCTTGAAGAAGCTGGTGCTGAAGTTGAGATCAAGTAATCTAGCATACGCTAGGTTCGCTGCCTGAGAAATCAGGCAAGGGCTGGTGATTATTTAATCACCGGCCCTTTTGCGCTATAGAGATAAAGTTCACTTTAGTGCACTCTTTTTCTAAATTTCACTATTATTATCAATATGTTATAACTATTTATTGGCAATAGCAGTGACATTTAGACGCAACTCTAAATGTTGTAATAATTGGCGTAATTGTCAATTTAAGTCCTGTTCTTACTAGATCAGGTAGGGTCAAAGATCAGCAAGCTGAGGAACCCCATGGCTTACTCTTATTCTGAAAAGAAACGTATCCGTAAGGATTTTGGTAAACGTCCACAGGTTTTGGATGTGCCTTTCTTACTGCAAATGCAGTTAGAATCGTTTAAAAAATTCTTAACGCCGGACGCTGACGGTGATTTCGGTTTGGAAGCTGCTTTCCGTTCCGTTTTCCCGATTAAAAGCTACTCGGGCAATTCTGAGCTTCAATACGTAAGTTATCGTATTGGTGAGCCAGTATTCGACGTTAAAGAATGTCAAATTCGCGGCGTGACATATTCTGCTCCACTTCGCGTGAAACTTCGTCTAGTGCTTATGGACAAAGAAGCACCAGGCACTGTTAAAGACATCAAAGAGCAAGAAGTTTACATGGGCGAAATTCCGCTCATGACTGACACTGGTACTTTTGTAATCAATGGTACTGAGCGTGTTATCGTTTCTCAGCTACACCGTTCACCTGGTGTATTCTTTGATAACGACCGCGGTAAAACTCACTCTTCGGGTAAAGTGCTTTATAACGCACGTGTTATCCCTTACCGTGGTTCATGGCTCGACTTTGAGTTCGACGCTAAAGATAACCTGTATGTACGTATTGACCGTCGTCGTAAACTTCCTGCGTCGATCATCTTACGTGCACTTGATTTCTCAACTGAAGAAATCCTAGGCCTATTCTTTGAAACCACTACGTTTGAAGTGGCTGACGGTAAAGTTCTTATGGAACTGGTACCTTCACGCCTGCGTGGTGAGACGGCTGCTTTTGACATCAAAGGCGACGATGGCGACGTGCTTGTAGAGCAAGGCCGTCGTGTAACTGCACGTCACATTAAGAGCATCGAGAAAAAAGGCATCGACCAACTAGAAGTACCACACGAGTACATCATTGGCCGCGTACTAGCTAAAAACTACATCGATGAATCAACTGGCGAAGTGATTGCAAATGCGAACGATGAGCTATCACTTGAGCTAATGGCTGAGCTTGTAAAAGCGGGCCACACACAAATTGCAACGCTTTACATCAATGACGTAGATAGCGGCGCGTACATGTCAGACACAGTACGTATCGACTCAACAACAAACCGCCTAGAAGCGCTTGTTGAAATCTACCGTATGATGCGCCCTGGTGAGCCACCAACGAAAGAAGCAGCAGAAGCATTATTCGAAAATCTATTCTTCAGCGAAGAGCGCTATGATCTATCAACTGTAGGTCGTATGAAGTTCAACAGCCGTGTAGGTTACGATTCAGACGAAGGTCCAGGTACGCTTTCTAAAGAAGACATCGTGTCTGTTATGAAAGTGCTTATCGACATCCGTAACGGTAAAGGCGATGTTGATGACATTGACCACCTAGGTAACCGTCGTATCCGTTCTGTTGGTGAAATGGCTGAAAACCAATTCCGCGTTGGTCTAGTACGTGTAGAACGTGCTGTACGTGAGCGTTTAAGCTTAGGTGACCTTGACGCAGTAATGCCACAAGACCTTATCAACGCTAAGCCTATCTCGGCAGCGGTGAAAGAGTTCTTCGGCTCATCACAGCTTTCACAATTTATGGACCAAAACAACCCGCTATCAGAAGTAACGCACAAGCGTCGTATTTCTGCATTAGGTCCGGGTGGTCTTACGCGTGAGCGTGCAGGCTTCGAAGTACGTGACGTACACGTAACGCACTACGGTCGCGTATGTCCAATCGAAACGCCTGAAGGTCCAAACATCGGTCTAATCAACTCATTGTCTACGTACGCGCGTACCAATGACTTCGGTTTCCTAGAAACACCTTACCGTAAAGTGGTAGACGGTGTGGTAACTGACGATGTTGATTACCTATCTGCTATCGAAGAAGGTCACTTCGTAATTGCTCAGGCAAACGTTGACTTGAACGATAACAACGAATTCGTAGAAGAACTGGTTACATGTCGTCACAAAGGTGAATCAACCTTGATGCCGCGCGAAGACATCCAATATATGGACGTATCGCCACAACAGGTAATCTCAGTTGCTGCTGCACTTATCCCATTCCTAGAGCACGATGATGCGAACCGTGCATTGATGGGATCGAACATGCAACGTCAGGCTGTTCCTACACTACGTGCTGACAAGCCGCTAGTAGGTACAGGTATCGAACTTACACTTGCGAAAGACTCAGGTGTAACTATCGTTGCTAAGCGTGGTGGTGTGGTTGATTACGCTGATGCGAGCCGTATCGTTATCAACGTAAATGAAGATGAGCGTGTACCTGGCGAAGCAGGTATCGACATCTACAACCTAACTAAGTACACGCGTTCTAACCAGAACACATGTATCAACCAAAAGCCAACTGTCATGGTAGGCGAGCCAATCGTACGTGGTGACGTACTTGCTGACGGTCCTTCAACAGACCTAGGTGACTTGGCGCTTGGTCAAAACTTACGCGTGGCATTCATGCCTTGGAATGGTTACAACTTCGAGGATTCAATCCTACTTTCAGAGAACGTTGTAAAAGAAGATCGTCTAACGACTATCCACATCCAAGAGCTTCAGTGTATTGCTCGTGATACTAAGCTTGGGCCTGAAGAAATCACAGCCGACATCCCGAACGTGGGTGAGTCAGCACTTGGCAAGCTAGATGAGTCTGGTGTTGTATACATCGGTGCTGAAGTGAAAGGCGGTGACATCCTTGTAGGTAAAGTAACACCTAAAGGTGAAACGCAGCTTACACCAGAAGAGAAGCTACTACGTGCTATCTTCGGTGAGAAAGCGTCTGACGTTAAAGACAGCTCACTGCGTGTACCAAACTCAGTATCAGGTACAGTTATCGACGTACAAGTCTTCACTCGCGATGGCGTAGAGAAAGACAAGCGTGCACTAGAAATCGAAGAAATGCAGCTTCGTGAAGCGAAGAAAGACTTCAACGAAGAGTTCAAGATCCTTGAAGAAGGTGTATTGAGCCGTGCGCGCAAGCTTCTGACTGATTCAGGTGTTGATGCAGCTAAATTAGAAGGTCTATCAGCAGACAAGCTACTAACGCAAAGCCTAGCTGAAGAAGACAAGCAAGCAGAACTAGAGCAACTTGCTGCTCAGTACGAAGAGCTTAAAGCTGAGTACGATAAGAAGTTCGAAACGAAGCGTCGCAAGATCACTCAAGGTGATGACTTAGCGCCGGGCGTATTGAAGATTGTGAAAGTTTACCTAGCGGTTAAACGTCGCATCCAGCCAGGTGATAAGATGGCGGGTCGTCACGGTAACAAAGGTGTTATCTCGACAATCGTACCAGTAGAAGACATGCCTTACGATGACAAAGGCCGTACCGTAGATATCGTGTTGAACCCACTGGGTGTACCATCACGTATGAACATCGGTCAGATCCTTGAGACCCACATGGGCCTAGCGGCACGTGGTATCGGTGAGCGCATCGAAGAGATGATCAAAGAGCAGCGTGAACTTCACGAATTGCGCGAGTTCATCAAGAAAGCGTACGAGCTAGGTGAGTGTCGTCAGAAAGTAGACATCGACAGCTTCTCAGATGACGAAATTCGTCGTCTTGCTGAGCACCTAAAAGGTGGTCTACCAATCGCAACTCCAGCATTCGATGGCGCTAAAGAAAGCGAAATCAAAGAAATGCTTGAGCTAGGTGGTTATCCATCAAGCGGTCAGGTAACGCTGTATGACGGTCGTACTGGTGACCAGTTTGAGCGTCAAGTAACTGTAGGTTACATGTACATGCTGAAACTGAACCACCTTGTTGATGACAAGATGCACGCTCGTTCAACAGGTTCATACAGTCTTGTAACGCAACAGCCGCTGGGTGGTAAAGCTCAGTTCGGTGGTCAGCGCTTCGGTGAGATGGAAGTATGGGCACTTGAAGCGTACGGCGCAGCTTACACGCTACAAGAGATGTTGACAGTGAAATCGGATGACGTAAACGGTCGTACTAAGATGTATAAGAACATCGTCGATGGCAACCACAAGATGGAGCCAGGTATGCCGGAATCATTCAACGTATTGTTGAAAGAAATTCGTTCACTCGGTATCAACATCGAGCTTGAAGAAGAATAAGCCGGTTGGGCGCACAGCGCCCACTACCTGCGAAAAGAATGAATGGGCGGGTTTCCGCCCACAAGATTAACCTCCGACAGGAGAGCTAAGGTGAAAGACTTACTTAAGTTTCTGAAGCAACAAAATAAGACCGAAGAATTCGATGCAATTCGCATTGGTCTTGCTTCGCCAGACATGGTGCGTTCATGGTCATTCGGTGAAGTAAAGAAACCTGAGACCATTAACTACCGTACTTTCAAGCCTGAGCGTGACGGCTTATTCTGTGCCCGTATTTTCGGCCCAGTGAAAGACTATGAGTGTTTGTGTGGTAAATACAAGCGCTTAAAACACCGTGGTGTTATTTGTGAGAAGTGTGGCGTTGAAGTAACACTGACTAAAGTACGTCGTGACCGTATGGGTCACATCGAGCTTGCAAGCCCAGTTGCACACATCTGGTTCTTGAAATCACTACCGTCTCGTATCGGCTTAATGCTTGATATGACGCTACGTGACATCGAGCGCGTACTTTACTTTGAATCATTCGTTGTGACAGAGCCTGGCATGACTACGCTTGAGCGTGGCCAGCTGTTAGGTGAAGAAGAGTACCTAGATGCTCTTGAAGAGCACGGCGATGAGTTCGAAGCGAAGATGGGTGCAGAAGCTGTACTTGATCTTCTAAAAGAACTAGACCTTGGTCAGTTAATCGCAGAAATGCGTGAAGAACTACCAACTATCAACTCAGAAACAAAGCGTAAGAAAATTACTAAGCGTTTGAAGTTGATGGAATCATTCCACCAATCTGGTAACAACCCAGAGTGGATGATCATGACTGTTCTTCCGGTTCTTCCACCAGATCTTCGTCCTCTAGTACCACTAGATGGCGGTCGTTTTGCGACTTCTGATCTGAACGACCTATACCGTCGTGTGATCAACCGTAACAACCGTTTGAAGCGTCTTCTTGACTTAGCTGCACCAGACATCATCGTACGCAACGAAAAGCGTATGCTTCAAGAAGCGGTAGATGCGCTACTTGATAATGGCCGTCGTGGTCGCGCGATCACTGGTTCTAACAAGCGTCCTCTTAAGTCGCTTGCAGACATGATCAAAGGTAAGCAAGGTCGTTTCCGTCAAAACCTTCTTGGTAAGCGTGTTGACTACTCAGGCCGTTCTGTAATCACCGTAGGTCCTACACTGAAACTACACCAGTGTGGTCTTCCTAAGAAAATGGCACTTGAGCTATTCAAGCCATTCATCTACGGCAAACTAGAGCGCCGCGGTATGGCGACAACCATCAAAGCTGCGAAGAAGATGGTTGAGCGTGAAGTACCAGAGGTTTGGGACGTACTAGACGAAGTAATTCGTGAACACCCAGTGCTACTTAACCGTGCACCTACACTTCACCGTTTGGGTATCCAGGCGTTTGAGCCGGTACTAATCGAAGGTAAAGCGATTCACCTACACCCACTCGTGTGTGCGGCGTATAACGCTGACTTCGACGGTGACCAAATGGCGGTTCACGTACCATTGACGCTAGAAGCGCAGCTAGAAGCGCGTGCGTTGATGATGTCAACAAACAACATTCTTTCGCCTGCGAACGGTGAGCCAATCATCGTACCTTCACAGGACGTTGTATTGGGTCTGTACTACATGACCCGTGATCGCATTAATGCTAAAGGTGAAGGCCTAGTATTCAAAGACGCGAAAGAAGCTGAAAAAGCATACCGTACTGGCGTAGCTGAACTACACGCACGCGTTAAAGTACGTATGACACAAACTGTTATTGCAGAAGACGGTACTTCAAGCGAAGTAACTGGCATTGTAGAGACTACTGTTGGTCGTGCAATCTTCTCATTGATCATGCCTAAAGGCTTACCATTTGAGCTAGTAAACCGCGCTCTTGGTAAGAAGCAAATCTCAGGCATGTTGAACGAGTGTTACCGTCTACTAGGTCTTAAAGACACAGTAATCTTTGCTGACCAAGTAATGTATACCGGTTTCCACTACGCGATGAAGTCGGGTGTGTCTATCGGTATCAATGACATGGAAATTCCACCGGTTAAAGCTGAGATCATCGAAGCAGCCGAAGAGGAAGTTGCTGAAATTAACCAGCAGTTCCAGTCAGGTCTTGTAACAGCGGGTGAAAAGTACAACAAAGTTATCGATATCTGGTCACGTGTGAACGAAAACCTGTCACGCGAAATGATGGCTAACTTATCGAAAGACACTGTAGTAAACGCTGAAGGTCAAGAAGAAGAGCAAGACTCATTCAACTCAGTGTTTATGATGGCCGACTCGGGCGCACGTGGTAGTGCAGCTCAGATCCGTCAGCTAGCGGGTATGCGTGGTCTAATGGCACGTCCAGATGGTTCAATCATCGAGACGCCAATCACAGCAAACTTCCGTGAAGGTCTAAACGTACTTCAGTACTTCATCTCGACGCACGGTGCGCGTAAAGGTCTTGCCGATACCGCATTGAAGACAGCGAACTCGGGTTACCTAACGCGTCGTCTAGTAGACGTAGCGCAAGACTTGGTAATCAACGAAGTAGATTGTGGTACTGAAAACGGTCTAACAATGAAGCCGCTTATTGAAGGTGGTGACGTAGTTGAGCCGCTACGCGAGCGTGTACTAGGTCGTGTAGTTGCAGAAGACGTAGTAATCCCAGGTACTGAAGAAGTACTGATTGCACGTAACGTGATGATCGACGAGAAACTGTGTGACCTTCTAGAAGAGCACTCAGTGGACGAAGTACGCGTACGTTCAGTAATTACCTGTGAAAACGACTTCGGCGTATGTTCAAACTGTTACGGTCGTGACCTTGCACGTGGTCACATCATCAATGCTGGTGAAGCAGTGGGTGTTATCGCGGCACAGTCAATCGGTGAGCCAGGTACACAGCTTACGATGCGTACGTTCCACATCGGTGGTGCGGCATCTCGAGCGTCAGCAGAGAACAGCGTACAAGTTAAGAACAACGGTCGCCTTAAGCTGCACAATGCGAAATTCGTATTGAACACAGAAGGCAAGATTGTAATCACTTCACGTTCAACAGAAATCACTATCATCGATGAGCATGGTCGTGAGAAAGAGCGTTATAAAGTGCCTTACGGTGCAGTACTAACTGTACAAGACGGTGCTGAAGTGAAAGGTAACGACATCGTAGCGATGTGGGACCCGCACAGTCACCCAATTATTATCGAGCACAAGTCGAAAGTATCGTTCAGCGATATCGACGACTCGAACACGGAAACGCAAACAGACGAGCTTACAGGTCTAACACGTGTTGTTGTTAAAGATCTTGCAAAAGTTAACGCCAAAGAGCCTAAGCTAATCATTGAAAATGAAGAGCGTGGCCTACAGGAGATTCGTCTTCCATCATTCACCACAATCGAAGTGAGCGATGGCGCGACATCTAACCCAGGTGACGTACTAGCACGTATTCCGCAAGAAGGTTCGAAGACTCGAGATATTACCGGTGGTCTACCGCGCGTAGCGGACCTATTCGAAGCACGTAAGCCGAAAGATCCAGCAATTCTTGCTGAAATCTCAGGTATGGTGAGCTTCGGTAAAGAGACTAAAGGTAAGAAACGTCTTGTGATCACGCCTGAAGAAGGTGATGCATACGAAGAGATGATCCCTAAGTGGCGTCAGCTTAACGTGTTCGAAGGTGAGACAGTATCTAAAGGTGAAGTAATCGCCGACGGTCCTGAGTCTCCGCATGACATTCTTCGTCTACGTGGCGTAACTGATGTAGCTAACTACATCGTTAACGAAGTACAAGACGTATACCGTCTACAAGGTGTAAAGATCAACGATAAGCACATCGAAACGGTTATCCGTCAGATGCTGCGTAAGTGTCTCATCATCGACGGTGGCGACTCTGAATTCCTAGCGGGTGAACAGGTTGAAGTAGCACGTGTAAACATTGCTAACCGTGACCTAGAAGCGCAAGGTAAGATCCCAGCTAAATTCGAAATTCAGCTGATGGGTATTACTAAAGCATCACTTGCTACAGAATCATTCATCTCAGCAGCCTCGTTCCAGGAGACAACACGTGTCCTAACTGAAGCAGCTGTAAATGGTAAGAGCGATGAGCTACGTGGTCTGAAAGAGAACGTAATCGTGGGCCGTCTGATCCCAGCCGGTACTGGTTTTGCGTATCACTTAGATCGTCAAAGTCGTCGCAAGCAGTCAGCTGAAGATTTGCTAGAGCCAACAGTAAGTGCAGAAGAGGCAACTCAAGCACTAACAGATGCGCTTAATGCAGATTTATCTGGCGACCAAGAGTAAGCCTTAATTTGTCATAATTAAGTCATGCCTGGAGTGGTATTCTGCCGCTCTGGGCATTGTTTTAGTTGACAGGCTAAACTTTGGTCATTAAAATTCCGCCACCCTTTTACTCGCTGGTGTTATCGCAGTGGATAAATTGGGCGGAATTTTTAATTTCAGTAGTAATTTTAATTTTTCAGGAGCTATTTAATGGCAACTATTAACCAGCTAGTGCGCAAGCCACGTCGCAGCAAGGTTACTAAAAGTAACTCAGCAGCGCTTAAGGCATGTCCACAAAAGCGTGGTGTATGTACTCGCGTATATACTACTACTCCTAAGAAACCAAACTCGGCTCTACGTAAAGTAGCGCGTGTTCGTCTAACGAACGGTTTCGAAGTAACATCATACATCGGTGGTGAAGGTCACAACCTTCAAGAGCACAGTGTAATCCTTATCCGTGGTGGTCGTGTTAAAGACTTACCAGGTGTACGTTTCCACACTGTTCGCGGTGCACTTGACTGTGCAGGCGTAAATGACCGTCGTCAAGGTCGTTCTAAGTACGGTGCAAAACGCCCTAAGGGCTAATGGTTCTCCGTTAGTAAGGCCAAGCACTTAAGTTTTTATAAATATTAGTTTTGGGAATCTGTTCAAAAGACAGACCTGAAGACAACCGGAGATTCAAAATGCCAAGAAGACGCGTTATAGGTCAACGTAAAATTCTTCCAGATCCTAAGTTCGGATCAGAATTACTTGCAAAGTTCGTCAACGTAGTAATGCTTGACGGCAAAAAATCTACTGCTGAAAAAATCGTATATGGTGCGCTAGACGTGGCTGCTGAGAAATCAGGCAAGTCGCACCTAGAAATCTTTGAAGCTGCACTTGAGAACGTTCGCCCACAGGTAGAGGTTAAATCTCGCCGTGTTGGTGGTTCAACGTACCAAGTACCAGTTGAAGTACGTCCAGTTCGTCGCAACGCGCTAGGTATGCGTTGGTTGGTTGACGCTGCACGTAAGCGTGGCGAAAAATCTATGGGCCTTCGTCTGGCTCAAGAAATCGTTGACGCAGCTGATAACAAAGGCTCTGCGGTTAAGAAACGTGAAGACGTTCACCGTATGGCTGAAGCGAACAAAGCGTTCGCACATTACCGTTGGTAATCTGTCCTTAACCTTTAAGAGGATAATATGGCACGTACAACTCCAATTGAGCGCTACCGCAATATAGGTATTTGTGCTCACGTAGATGCGGGTAAAACCACCACTACGGAACGTGTACTTTTCTACACGGGCCTATCTCACAAAATCGGTGAGGTACATGATGGTGCTGCAACTATGGACTGGATGGAGCAAGAGCAGGAGCGTGGTATCACTATCACGTCTGCTGCGACTACTTGTTTCTGGAAGGGGATGGACGCGCAATTTGACGATCACCGCATCAATATCATCGACACCCCTGGACACGTAGACTTCACGATTGAAGTTGAGCGTTCATTGCGTGTACTTGATGGTGCAGTTGTCGTGCTTTGTGCTTCATCAGGTGTACAGCCACAGACAGAAACGGTTTGGCGCCAGGCCAACAAGTACGAAGTTCCTCGTATGATCTTCGTGAACAAGATGGACCGTATGGGCGCCGACTTCCTGTCGGTTGTAGATCAGGTGAAAACCCGTCTGGGTGCAACTCCTGTTCCAATTCAGCTACCTATCGGTGCTGAAGAAGACTTTAAAGGTGTAATCGATCTCATCAAAATGAAAGCCATCAACTGGAACGAAGCGGACCAGGGGATGACGTTCACATACGAAGAGATCCCGGCAGAACTTCAAGACCAAGCTGAAGAATACCGCAGCGAGCTAATCGAAGCGGCAGCTGAAGCGTCTGAAGAACTAATGGACAAATATTTAGAGGAAGGCGACCTCAGCGAAGCTGAGATCAAAGAAGGCCTTCGTGCTCGCACTCTAGCTAACGAAATCGTGCTAATGAGTTGCGGCAGTGCGTTCAAAAACAAAGGTGTTCAAGCTGTGCTTGATGCCGTTATTGAATACATGCCTTCACCAACAGAAGTTAAAGCAATCCAAGGTGTGCTTGATGACGGTGAAACCGAAGATACACGCCCAGCTGACGACAACGCCCCATTCTCGGCGTTAGCGTTTAAGATTGCGACAGACCCATTTGTTGGTACGCTAACCTTCTTCCGTGTGTACTCTGGCACAGTGGGCCAAGGTGACACGGTATATAACCCAGTTAAATCAAAGCGTGAGCGCTTAGGTCGTATCGTACAGATGCACTCAAACTCACGTGAAGAGATCAAAGAAGTTCGTGCCGGTGATATCGCCGCTGCGATTGGTCTCAAAGACGTAACAACAGGTGATACCCTGTGTGATGCGAATTCAATCATTACGCTTGAGCGTATGGAATTCCCAGAGCCGGTAATCTCTGTTGCGGTAGAGCCAAAAACTAAGGCAGATCAGGAAAAAATGGGTATGGCACTAGGTAAACTAGCTGCAGAAGACCCGTCTTTCCGCGTACAAACTGACGAAGAATCAGGCCAGACAATTATCTCTGGTATGGGTGAGCTTCACCTAGATATCATCGTCGACCGTATGAAACGTGAGTTCAAAGTTGAATGTAACGTTGGTAAGCCTCAAGTTGCCTATCGTGAAGCGATTCGTTCAACCGTTGAGGTTGAGGGTAAGTTTGTTCGTCAATCAGGTGGTCGTGGTCAATATGGTCACGTTTGGGTTCGACTTGAACCACTTGATATCAGTGATGAAGATGCACCAACTTTCGAGTTCGCTAACGAAGTTGTTGGTGGTGCAGTACCGAAGGAATACATTCCTGCGGTAGAAAAAGGTCTCCATGAGCAGATGGAGCAAGGTGTCCTTGCTGGTTATCCGCTACTGGGCGTGAAAGCGACGCTGTACGATGGTTCATTCCACGATGTCGACTCGAACGAAATGGCCTTTAAGATTGCTGGTGCAATAGCAATGAAGAACGGTGCGCTAGAAGCAAGCCCAGTATTGCTAGAGCCTATCATGAAGGTTGAAGTGATCACTCCTGAAGCAAACATGGGTGATGTTGTAGGTGACTTAAACCGTCGCCGCGGTATGATCGATGGAATGGAAGAGGCACCAGGCGGATTGAAACAAATCAACGCTGAAGTTCCACTTTCTGAAATGTTCGGTTATGCAACTGATTTACGTTCTGCAACGCAAGGCCGTGCTTCATACTCGATGGAATTCCTCAAGTATGCTGAAGCGGCTAAGAATGTAGCAGAATCTATTATTGCAGCTCGCGCTGTTAAGTAATTTGAGTTCGGTCCGATCTTCGGGTCGGACTTTAATTTCTTTATAGGAATTTTTAAAATGGCAAAAGAAAAGTTTGAACGCGTAAAACCGCACGTAAACGTTGGTACAATCGGCCACGTTGACCACGGTAAAACAACTCTAACTGCAGCAATCACTAACGTACTTGCAAAAGTATACGGTGGTACAGCTAAAGACTTCGCATCAATCGATAACGCTCCAGAAGAGCGTGAGCGTGGTATCACAATCTCAACTTCACACGTTGAGTACGACACTCCTACACGTCACTACGCACACGTAGACTGTCCTGGACACGCTGACTATGTTAAAAACATGATCACTGGTGCTGCTCAAATGGACGGCGCTATCCTAGTAGTTGCTGCGACTGACGGTCCTATGCCACAGACTCGTGAGCACATCCTACTTTCTCGTCAGGTTGGTGTACCTTACATCATCGTATTCATGAACAAATGTGACATGGTTGACGACGAAGAACTACTAGAGCTAGTAGAGATGGAAGTTCGTGAACTTCTTTCTGAGTACGACTTCCCAGGTGATGACCTACCACTAATCCAAGGTTCAGCTCTTAAAGCGCTAGAAGGCGAGAAAGAGTGGGAAGACAAGATTGTTGAGCTAGCAGACGCGCTAGACACATACATCCCAGAGCCAGAGCGTGACATCGATAAGCCATTCATCATGCCTATCGAAGACGTATTCTCAATCCAAGGCCGTGGTACAGTAGTAACTGGTCGTGTTGAAGCTGGTATCATCAACGTGAACGACGAAGTTGAAATCGTAGGTATCAAAGATACAACGAAGACAACTTGTACAGGTGTTGAGATGTTCCGTAAGCTTCTAGACGAAGGTCGTGCGGGTGAGAACATCGGTGCCCTTCTACGTGGTACTAAGCGTGACGAAGTTGAGCGTGGTCAAGTACTAGCGAAGCCTGGTTCAATCACTCCTCACACGAAGTTCGAAGCAGAAGTATACGTACTATCAAAAGATGAAGGTGGTCGTCACACTCCATTCTTCAAAGGTTACCGTCCACAGTTCTACTTCCGTACAACTGACGTAACTGGTGACATCCAGTTACCAGAAGGCGTAGAAATGGTAATGCCTGGTGACAACATCAAGATGGTAGTAGAGCTAATCTGCCCAATCGCGATGGACGAAGGTCTACGTTTCGCAATCCGTGAAGGTGGCCGTACAGTTGGTGCTGGTGTTGTAGCATCAATCGTAGAGTAATAGCTACTCTCGAGAAAAAAGGCCGCTAAAAGCGGCCTTTTTTGTGCCTATTGACCCGTCCTAAATAGCGTTGACACTTTTCAAACTTAATTTGGAGAGTGTAATGAAATCAATTGGCAAAAGAACTCAACGAGATTATTCCCTCGCTTTTAAATTGGCAGTTGTAGACCAAG